>QOAV01000178.1 GCA_003972845.1 Gammaproteobacteria bacterium | reverse complement strand
GCTCGATAAACCAGATAAGTATATGATTGCTCAAGGAATGTCGGGTATATTAGAGAGTAACGGAGTGTTACCGGCCGATCGCTGTACCGGCGCTTGTACGCCTGGCGCGCCCGATAGCACGACTTTTCGCTCAAACCGTAGCTACGGCTACGCTTTTCGCTGCCAAGCCGCACTCTCGAACACGCCAGACGCGCAATCATCCGGCATCTCCATGAAATATCCGGGTTAATACCGCCTGAAAGCAGGCAAGATACCGCTCATGCCCTGAATCCGGTGTTGGCACTCTGACCATCGCGTTGAATTCACGTACCGGGGGTACTCCCGATGTCATCACTGAACATTCCAGCGATCCGGCTACCGGCTGCGCACCGGAAAAATCAGACGTATTACCACCAATGAAATATCGGTAGCTCAGAAACGTCACCTTTTCCCCTTGCCCGCCCGTTTGTCCCGTTGTTTCAATTAGTTGCCCCACCCCCTTTGTACCACCAAAGTAGTACACAGGACGGTAAAGCAGCGCTTTCACGGGCTTGTTTTGCTCTGTTCATACTCTCTAGAATTACCTCCATAACTGTTCCATGCAATACATGCAATAAAGGCTCAGATTCGAGGAGGAGACTGTGCAAAAAAAAATACTTACCCCCGGTATTGCGACAGCCTGTTGCTTACTGGTCCTGGCGACCGGACCGGCTTTCGCCGCGCCTGATCAGGCCAACCAGGAAAATCAGGCTAGCAGCCCGGAAAATCAGACCAATCCGGAAAACCAGGCCAACTCGGCAACCCAGAGCAATCAGACAGGCCAGACCGGTCAGGACGACCTGGTAAGCAAGGGAAAAGAACTGTTCGATCAGAATTGCGCTGTCTGCCATCAGCCAGACGCCATTGGCAAACCCGGTTTCGCGCCTTCCCTGACCAACCCGGAGCTGCTGAGTATCGCCTCTGACAGTTTTTTTCTTTCGACCGTTCGCGACGGCCGCGTCGGTACCGGCATGCCACCATTTGCTCACCTGGGACGAGAAAAGGTCCAGGCCATCGTCGCCTACCTGCGCTCATTTTCCAAGCTGCCCGACCGCTCGGCTGAAATAGAGGCTCAGCCCAAAGCGCAGGGAGATTTGCAAAATGGCAAGCGATTGTTTGAGACCATTTGTGCAGGCTGTCATGACAAGAACGGCAGCGGATACACCACCGGCGGAACCGGTACAGCCATTGGCAAACCGGGGTTTCTCGGCAAAGTGAGTGACGGATTCATACGCACCATGGTGAAAGAAGGTCGCTCCAATACACGTATGCTCGGCTTTTCCGGCTCTTCCGGCCTTGCCAACCTGTCAGATAGTGAAATCGACGATGTCATTGTCTATCTGCGCAGCCTTCCCAAGCAATAATTCTGGAGAATACGAATGAAACGGTTCAAGACAACACGACGCAATTTCCTGAAGGGAAGCGCCTTCATCAC
The DNA here is from genome assembly GCA_003972845.1 of Gammaproteobacteria bacterium. Taxonomy (GTDB): domain Bacteria; phylum Pseudomonadota; class Gammaproteobacteria; order QOAV01; family QOAV01; genus QOAV01. The sequence continues at coordinate 6,712 of QOAV01000178.1, read as the reverse complement.
CAGTTCAGCCGCTGGCACCGGATTACTGGTTGGCGCAAACCCCGAGCTGGAAGCTGCCCCGGCATCCCCCCAGGATGCCGCCAAAGATCGCAAAACAGCTTTGGCCCAGTGCCCCTATTGCGGCGTTGGCTGCGGCACCGTCATCCAGACCGAGAACGGCAAAATCGTTTCCATGCGGCCGGACAAGGATCACCCCACCAATTACGGCCTGCAATGTATCAAGGGACTGACGGCCGCCGAGCCCATTTATGTCGACAGACTCGAGGGCGATTCCTACGTCCGCAAGGATGTCTGGGCAGAGTGGAAAAAACCTGACCATGGCGACCTTGGTTATGTGACCAAAACCAAGGGATCCTTCGATGACGAGCATTTCGTACGTGTTCCCTATAAAGAAGCATCGGTAATGGTGGCGCATAAAATTGCTCATTTCGCCAAGGAATTCGGTGGTAATTCCATCGCGCTGTATGGTTCCGGCCAGCTCACCATGGAAGGCCAGTATCTGGAAAACCTGTTCATGAAAGGCGTGCTTGGCTCCAACACCATCGAGGCTAACGCCCGCATGTGCATGACCTCGGCGGTCACCGGTTATTTCGCCACACTGGGTTCGGATACGCCGCCGCTGGCCTACGATGATATCGAGATGTGCGACATGCTGATGCATTTCGGCCACAACGCTCGCGAATCCCATCCGATCATTTTCTGGCGCGCCGCCGACCATAAGAAGAAGAATGACATTCCCACTGTCGTTGTCGATCCGCGTCGCACCGGCACCGTCATGGGCTACGAGGACATCAATCCGAAAAATACCGTGCATGTGCCCATACTCAACGGAGACATCAGTTTCCTCAACTCCCTCGCCCATGTGCTGCTGAAAGAGCATCCGGACGTGATTGACTGGGATTTCCTCAAGGAACACACCGCAGGCTGGAAGGAATATACAGACGGTGTACTCAGGGACTACAGCCCTGAGCAAGTGCAGGACCGCATGGGTGGCCCCAATCACGACGTATCTCCGGAACTGATCCGGAGGGTCGCCGGGCTGTTCGCCGACGCCACCCGAAAACGACTGGAACGCAGCAAGGGCAAGCAATCAGGCAAGGGCTATGGTGGCGTTATCATCATGTGGGGTATTGGTTACAACCAGCATGTACACGGCCAACACAACATCATCTCCATCGTCAACCTGCTGACTCTGACCGGCAACCTGGCCAAACCCGGTTGCGGTCCGTTTTCCATGACCGGCCAGCCCAACGCCATGGGCGAACGCTTCACCGGCGGCCTGACCGGTCGCCTGCCTTTCAACGAACCTCTGAAGAACGATAAACATCGTGCGCACATGGCGAAACACTGGAGAGTGCCGGAGAAAAATCTGGTGAATGCGATGAATTCACAAAACCCCGGCATGGCCGTCGGCATGATGGAACGAGCACTCAAAGGTGATGTGAAAGCCATGTTCCTGGTGTACGCGACTCATGTCGATTTACCAGATCAGGAAAACCTTGTTCGGCCAGCATTGTCGAAAATCTTCAGCGTGGTTCAGGAAATTTACCGGCATGCGCCCAACAATTTATATGCAGACGTGATCTTCCCTGCCGCCACCTGGGGCGAGGTCAGTGGCGTTTACATCAGTTCCGAACGACGCATCAATATCTGCGAACAGGCCGCCATGCCTCCCGAAGGCTGCCTGCCTGACCTGGATCTGGTGGTGGACAAGGGCAAGGAAATTGCTGATTTGCTGGGCATGGACGGCAACAAGATTTTTCCGTGGAAGAAAGGTGAAAACGGCTTTATCGATACCGAGGAGATCTTCCGCGACGTATGCCGCGCTTCAGCCGGCACCGACACAGACCTGACCGGCATTCTGGAAGTGGAAAAACTGGACGGCGTGTCGCCCTACGAACAACTGAAAAAGCTGCGCGGTATCCAGTGGCCGGCGCCCACCTACGAGCTTGCCAAGAACGGGGGAGCCAAGCGACGTTATATGATGCAGGAGGGTCAATGGAAGAACCGGCCCTATGGCTATTTCCGCACCAAGGATGGCAAAGTGCACATGAAATTGTGCCAGCAGGATTACTCCAACCGGGAAGAGCTGACGAAGAAACTGATGGAATTTGGCGTCACCGAGGGCCTGTACACCATCGACCACATGGACCTGATCAAGGAGGCTCGCGACAAGGGTCTGACGCCCGATCTGCCTGACGAAGCATTTCGTGGCAAGAAATGGGATGACGTGCCGAAAGACAAGTTTCCGTACTGGTTCGGCTTGGGCGTGGTGTACGAGCATTTCCATACGGCCAAATCCAACCGTAGCCCCACCACACGCCGTCTGGTGCCGGAAATGTATGTCGAAATGCATCCGGATGATGCCAAGGATCTCGGCATCAAGGACGGCGACAAGGTGCGGGTCGTTACCCGCCGCGGTCAGCTGGAAGCGCGTGCCCAGGTGGGAACCAACAGTCTGGTTAAGCCGGCCCGCAATAATGTGCCTCGGGGCTACATGTTTGGTCCCTGGAACCTGTCAGTTGCTGACTCCGCCGTACCGGAGAAAAACAAATGGCTGGCGAACCGCGTTACCAGCCGTATCTGGGACCCGGTCTCTGGTCAGGTGGATTTCAAGAAGTCAGCCGCCAGAATCGAGAAAATCTGAGCACCAGGTGACAAAAATCGTGGCGCGCAAAGAGGTCAGACTGATGTTTCCCATCGGGTTATTCCGGCACATTCATGATGTGCGGTTACCGGCCCCTCTGCGCTCTGCCTTCCATCGTGGCCAGGCACCATGCAGCGACGCAATTTCATAAAGCAACTCGCCGCCGTCAGTGCAGCCGCCAGCCTGTCCGGCGGCGCCATTGCCGCCAGCAGAACGCAACGGCGTTTTCTGCGTCCTCCCGGTGCGCTGCCTGAAACCGATTTCACGGCTGTCTGCATCGGCTGCGGTCAATGTGGCGAAATCTGCCCCAACCGCTGTATTCGTTATTTTGGTATGGAAAACGGCCTGACGTCACTGGCAACGCCGTATATCATCCCTCGAGAGAAGGGCTGCATTCTGTGCATGAAATGCGGCCAGGTCTGCCCCAGCGGGGCCATCCAGCCGATTGAACGCAGCGTCGAAGCACTGACCAGCAAAGTCAGCATGGGACGCGCCGTGGTTGACCGACACCTCTGCCTCTCCTGGCAGGGCAAGACCTGCGGCGTTTGTTACCGCGCCTGCCCGTTACAGGACCTGGCGATTCGCGTACAACGACTGGAACAACCCATCATCATGGATGCCTGCATCGGTTGTGGCCTGTGCGAGCGTTCCTGCATCCAGATGCCGCAAGCCATCCGAATCCTGCCTGACCAGGAGAGAACACTCACATGAAAAAACCCTTCTTTCTCTGGCGGCATCTCAACAAGCTGCGCTGGCTGACGCTGATTCTGGTATTCGGCATGCTGGTTCTGCTGCCGTTCCTGCATGTCTATCAGACCTACATCGCGGCTCACGCCTATGACTTGCTGACTCCGGATGAGAAAGCGCTGTATGACACCATGGAGCACTTGACCGCACCCTTCGTCAGCGACCCGGAAACTCAACTTGATGCGATCAAGGGAACAACCTGGTCAGGGACTTTTGGCAAACTTCAGCTCAGCGACCCGCTGGCCGTACTGGGGCAGATGGCGGCAAGCCTGTCCGCTTACTGGCCATTTCTGCTGACTGCGCTGATTCCGGTGGTGGCAACTTTATTGTTTGGCCGTTTTTTCTGTGGCTGGATCTGCCCGGCGACCCTGATTTACGAACTGAACAGCAGTCTTTCCGCGCTGTTGCACAAACTCGGTATCCAAACCGGCATACGGCGCTTCGATCGCCGCCTCAAATACCTGGTTCTGGCTCTTGGCATCGTCATTTCCGCAATCACCGGATCGGTCATATTCGCCGCCATCTATCCGCCCGCCATTCTCGGACGAGAGATCTATTACGCCATTGCCCTGAGCGGCTTTGGCGCAGGTATGGTGTTTTTCATAATCACTCTGCTTTTCGATCTGCTGGTATCGCGACGCGGCTTCTGCCGCTACCTCTGTCCCGGTGGAGCGCTTTACTCGCTGTTGGGGCATTTCAGACTGTTTCGCATTCAACGCATCGTGGAAAACTGCAATGACTGCGCGAAATGCTCCGCGGTATGCGAATTCGGGCTGGATCCGCTGCATGACCAGTTCGGTCAGGAATGCAATAACTGCACCGCCTGCATCGCGGTATGTCCGGTGGACGCAATGACCTTTGTCGTCCGTCCCAGCGACACTCCCCCACAAGGGCCGGGGCATCAGGGCAAGCGATACCGGCGCGAACATGTAGCATCGAACGAAGGTGACATGACATGAAACGACGCAGCCTGCTACAGCAACTGGCATTCAGCGCAACACTGCTGGCTTCGGCCGGCGCGCTACCGGGCCTGGCCAGACTCATGACCCCGGAAGCCAGAAGCGACCCCCGCCGGCATTTACGCCCGCCCGGCGCATTATCATCCGATGACGCCTTTGTTGCAGCCTGTATCGGTTGCGGCCTGTGCGGCGAAATCTGTCCTCCGAAGTGTATCCGTTTTCACCAGCGTGACGGTGGCTCTCAGGTCAATACGCCCTTCATCAACCCGGAGGAGAAAGCCTGCATTCTCTGCGCCAAGTGCATGGATGTGTGTCCTACCAAAGCGCTCACCGAAACACCTCGCGAGAAGATCGACATGGGCATTGCGCAAATCGACCGCGCCGCCTGTTATCCGTGGGTGGACAAGGGAATATGCGGTGCCTGCGTCAGTATCTGCCCGCTGGGCGAACGGGCAATCAATTTCAAGATGTGGAATCAGTACCGGCCAGTAGTGAAAACCGGCTGCGTCGGCTGCGGCCTGTGCGTGGAAGTCTGTCCGCACCCCAGCTTGCCCATCCGCATCGTGGCGCGCGAACTGGGCACCGTGGCCAGACACACAATATCATGACAAAAATCCCATCAGGCATTCTGGCGCTGGTGCTGATCGCAGTTTTACCATCCGCCTGGGCGCATCATGTGTTGGGACGGCCCGCGTACAGCCTCAACGAAGATTCCAACACGCCGCCAGCCATGACCGTGGAAACACAGATCGGCAATTACTTCATCAGCGCCATGGTATTTCCCGCCTTCCCCCGACCAGGCGAGCCGGGACGTGTTCATTTCTACGCCACTCATCTGGACACCGGTGAGCCACTGGATGGCTCGGTGGAATTCCGCGTCCGCAATGGCGGATTTCTCGCCGGGCTGGTGACTGACGCAGAAGAAGAATCTCTGGGCGCACAGGTGCTGGATGATGGCGTCTATCGACAGGGATTTATATTCAGTGAGCCGGGCAACTATGTCATCAATGTTGCCTTTCAGGCAGGCGGCGAGCCTTATTCGATCGACGTGCCGCTACGCGTGGGCGCGCCCTCTGCGCTGGGACCGCTGGGCATCGCAGCTCTGATCATTGTCCTGGCGTTGCTGAGTGTCAGCCTGATACAGCGTAAGCGCGTCATGCGCGCAAAAATCGGACTTGCCCGGGAAGAACGCAAAGCGCACGGAGCCGCCGATTGATAGAGCAGTTCTTTTCCGGTCCGAACTCCCCGGTACTCATTTGCGCCAGCGACGGCAGCACGCGAATGATGCACCCGGGCCTGCCGTTCGTCTGGGGCCTGCTGATATTTGGCTCGGTCGTGCTGTTTTCTGCATGGACGCTGGTATCGCCATCCCGTCACCGGGGAACCCCGCCTGCTTTCAGCCTCACTCGACTGCCGCTGATCGGCGCAATGATTCAACGTCTGGTCACCAGCAACCGGGTCTTGCTGGTACTCAAATTCATCACCGTGGCTTTCTTTCTGCTGGTCATTGCGGCCGGTCTGTCAGGTACGCCGGTGGCCGAACGCAATCTGGCAACCATACTCACCTGGAACCTCTGGTGGAGCGGGCTGATCTTCTCCATCCTGCTGTTCGGCTCGGCCTGGTGCGCCGTCTGTCCATGGGATGCCATTGCCCAGTGGCTGGTCAGGCGGCGCTTGTGGCGACGGGCCGAGCCCAATAACAGCCTGAATCTGAAGCTGCCCGGCTGGCTCAACAACGTCTGGCCGGCATTGCTGCTGTTTCTCGGCCTCACCTGGCTGGAACTGGGGTTCGGTATTACCACCAATCCCTACGCCACCGCGCTGGTGGCGCTGCTCATGGTGGTACTGGCAACCGTTTCACTCATGGTATTTCGCAAGAAAGCTTTCTGCCGCAATTTTTGTCCGGTCGGGCGCACCATCGGCTTCTATTCTCAGCTTGCTCCCATCGAATTGCGCCCCATTGATACCGATACATGCGCCAGCTGCAAGACACTGGACTGTTACCACGGCAATGATGAAATCGAACCCTGCCCGACTTCTCTGGTGATGGGGCGGCTGCAACAAAACAGTTACTGCACATCTTGTGGCAATTGTGTACAAAGCTGCCCGCACCAGAACATCGCCTGGCGGCTCAGGTCACCCGCCATTGAGGCCATCGAAGGTGCCCGGCCGCATCGGGACGAAGCCTGGTTCATGCTGGGTCTGTTGGCGCTCACTGCTCTGCATGGCATCACCATGATGCCATTCTGGGAAACCTGGATGCTGCGGCTGGCCCGCGTCATTGGCGATTCGGCGCAATTGCTGGGCAGCTTCACTATTGGCATGATGGTCTGTCTGGCGGCGGTTGGCAGTCTGTACG
>QOAV01000184.1 GCA_003972845.1 Gammaproteobacteria bacterium | reverse complement strand
GACGCCATATGCGACGGCAAGGATGTGCTGATTGGCGGCATCATGGAGCATATCGAGGAAGCGGGCGTGCATTCCGGCGACTCTGCCTGTTCCTTGCCGCCGTATTCGCTCAGCGAAGCCATGCAGGACCGCCTGCGCGAACAGGCAAAAAAGCTGGCGCTGGCGCTGGATGTCGTTGGCCTGATGAATATTCAGTTCGCCATAAAAGGCGATGACATTTACGTGCTGGAAGTCAATCCTCGTGCTTCGCGCACAGTACCTTTTGTTTCCAAGGCCACTTCCCGGCCGCTGGCGAAAGTGGCGGCGCGCTGCATGGCGGGAAAAACATTACAGGAACAGGGAACTACCAGGGAGCTGAAGCCATCTTATTTCTCCGTCAAGGAAGCAGTGTTTCCGTTCATCAAGTTTCCCGGTGTGGACACCGTGCTGGGACCGGAAATGAAATCCACCGGCGAAGTCATGGGCGTGGGCCGCAGTTTCGGCGAAGCCTTTGGCAAATCGCAACTGGGCGCGGGTTCCGAGATACCACGCAGCGGCAGAGCTTTTATCAGTGTGAAAACAGCAGATCAGGTCCAGGTAGTGGAAATGGCCCGCTATCTGGCCGATAACGGCTTTGACCTGGTCGCTACCCGCGGTACGGCCGACGCGTTGAAGTCCGCTGGCGTGGAGGCCCGGGTGGTGAACAAGGTGGCCGAAGGTCGCCCGCATATCGTGGATATGATAAAAAATGAAGAAATAGATTTGATCATCAACACCACCACGGGCAAGCAGAGCCTGAAGGATTCTTACGCCATTCGGCGGGAAGCATTGATGAACAAGGTAACTTATTACACCACGCTTGCAGCAGCTCGCGCTGCCTGCGAAGCGCATGCTGTGGCCGGTGATATCCGCGTTGCCCGCTTGCAGGATTTACACGGAGAAGTCAGCGAATGAACCAGATACCCATTACCGTCAAGGGCGAAAAGAAATTGCGTGATGAATTGAAGCAATTGAAAAATGTCGATCGCCCCAGGGTGATTGAGGCCATCGCCGAGGCGCGAGCCCATGGCGATTTGTCGGAAAACGCCGAATACGATGCTGCGCGCGAGCAACAGGGTTTTATCGAGGGTCGCATCAAGGAAGTTGAAGCCAAACTGTCCAATGCCCGGGTCATCGACCCGAAAACCCTGAACGCCGAAGGTCGTGTCGTGTTTGGCGCAACGGTAACGCTGCTGGATGTGGATACCGATGAAGAAGTGACTTATCAGATCGTCGGCGACGATGAGGCGGATATTGCCAACAATCTTATTTCGGTCAGCTCGCCCATTGCCAGGGGACTGATCGGCAAGGAAGCGGAGGATGAAGTGGAAGTGCCCACACCGAATGGCATTCGCGTGCTGGAGATACTCGAGGTGAAATACATCTGAAGCGGCCGTGCTTGTCAGGGCAGGGTGATGCGGGGTTTCTCCGCCGGCCGGTACAATACCAGCCGGTTACCGATCTGCTGTACCGGGGCTGCGCCGGTCTTTTCGCAGATTTCCTGCATCAGGCTTTTACGGGCGGCCTTGTCGGCGCCGCTGGTTTTGATCTTGATCAACTCGTGGTGCGCCAATGCTGTTTCTGCTTCCGCCAGCACTGGCTCGCTCAGTCCGGCAGCGCCGACAAAGACCACCGGATTCAGATGGTGGGCGAGGCTGCGCAGATGATTGAGCTGTTTGCCTGATAAATGCATGGGTGAGTGTTGATGGTCGTAAAAAGGCGCGCGAGCTTAACCGAAAACAGGTCCGACTTCCATGGCTGCTAAAAAACGCAGAACAGCCAGTAGTGCTCGCTGGCTGGCAGAGCATGAGAAGGATCCGTTTGTGCAACGGTCGCGCAAGCAGGGTTATCGCTCGAGAGCGGTTTACAAGCTCGACGAAATGCACCGCAAACTGCAGCTCCTGCATCGCGGCATGACGGTGGTCGATCTGGGCGCAGCACCCGGCGCGTGGTCTCAGTATGCCGCGCAAAAAATCAGGGACGGCCGGATTGTGGCCGTTGATCTGCTGGACATGGAAGACCTCGACAAGGTGGATTTCGTACGGGGCGACCTGCTGGATCCGGCTGTCAGGAATCGGCTGAAAGACAAGCTGGGCTCCGGCGCCGACCTTGTTCTCAGCGATATAGCCCCCAATATGAGCGGTATACCCTCAGTCGATCAGGCGCGCAGTATTGGATTGGCTGAAATGGCCCTGCATTTTGCCGTCGAAGTACTGAAGCCGGGCGGCAACCTGCTGGTGAAAACCTTTCAGGGCGCCGGACTGGATGAATTTCGCCATGAAATGCAGCTGCGCTTTCGCAAGGTCGGGGTACAGAAGCCCGAGGCTTCGCGTAGTCGCAGCCGCGAGCTGTATCTGTATGGCAGCTGTTTGAAGGAACCCTGAGCCGGCGGGATCGAAACGGAGATAGTGCAGTTAAATGCGATTCTGCTAAACTTCAGGCAGATCAGGCAAACACCAAACAGGCAATGTAGCGACATGTTGAATGAGGAAAAAGCGTGAATAATCTGACCAAGAATCTGGCCTTGTGGTTAGTCATAGCCATGGTGCTGATGGCGGTTTTCAATAATTTCGAGCCCCACAGCGACCTGACTGCCAGCGGCCGCATGGACTATTCCGCGTTTATCTCGGAAGTCAAACAGGGCCGCATTGCCCGCGCCACCATTGATGGTCACAACATTACCGGCGTAACCCAGGATGGCAAGGTATTCGAAACCTATGCGCCGGATGATCCGGGGCTGATGGGCGACCTGCTGGCCAATGGCGTCACCGTCAATGCCAAACCGGAAGAACAACCCAGCCTGCTGGCGCAGATATTTATCAGCTGGTTCCCGCTGTTGTTGCTGATCGGTGTGTGGATTTTTTTCATGCGCCAGATGCAGGGCGGCGGCGGTCGCGGTGCCATGAGCTTTGGCAAAAGCCGCGCCAAGATGCTTACCGAAGACAAGAACAAGATCACTTTCGATGATGTTGCCGGTATCGAGGAAGCCAAGGATGAAGTATCCGAGCTGGTGGAATTTCTGAAAGATCCCTCGCGCTTCCAGAAACTGGGTGGACGCATACCTCGCGGTGTACTCATGACCGGCAGCCCCGGTACCGGCAAGACTTTGCTGGCCAAGGCCATTGCCGGCGAAGCAAAAGTACCTTTCTTTACCATTTCCGGCTCGGATTTTGTCGAAATGTTCGTCGGCGTGGGCGCTTCCCGGGTCCGCGATATGTTTGAGCAGGCCAAGAAAAATGCGCCATGTATCATCTTCATCGATGAAATTGACGCTGTGGGCCGTCAACGTGGTGCTGGCCTCGGCGGCGGCAATGACGAGCGCGAACAGACCCTGAACCAGTTGCTGGTGGAAATGGATGGTTTTGAAGCCAATGACGGCGTCATCGTTATCGCCGCCACCAACCGGCCCGATGTACTGGATCCGGCCCTGCTGCGCCCGGGCCGCTTTGATCGACAGGTGAACGTGCCTCTGCCCGATATACTGGGTCGCGAAAAGATTCTGCTGGTGCACATGAAAAAAATCCCGGTGGCCGATGACGTGCAGGCCAAAGTGATTGCTCGCGGAACGCCCGGTTTTTCCGGTGCGGATCTGGCCAATCTGGTCAATGAGGCCGCCCTGTTTGCTGCGCGAGCCGGAGTAAAGGAAGTCAGCATGTCTCATTTCGAGCTGGCCAAGGACAAGATACTCATGGGCGCAGAGCGCCGCTCCATGGTGATGCCGGAAGACGAGCGCAAGAATACCGCCTACCATGAATCCGGGCATACCGTGGTCGCCAAGGTGCTGGCGCCGCTGACCGACCCGGTACACAAGGTCACCATCATACCGCGCGGTCGGGCATTGGGCGTCACCATGCAGTTGCCGGAAGAAGACCGTTACAGTCACAATCGCAAATACCTGCTCGCCACTATCGCGGTGCTCATGGGCGGGCGTATCGCCGAGGAAGTGTTCATGGACCAGATGACCACGGGCGCTTCCAACGATTTCGAGCGCGCTACCGATATAGCCCGTAAAATGGTCACTCGCTGGGGCATGTCGGACAAACTCGGGCCGCGGGTCTATGGCGACAACGAGAGCGAAGTGTTTCTTGGCCGGGATGTCACCACGCACAAGAATCTCAGTGATTCCACCGCGCAGATGGTGGACGAAGAAATCCAGCGCATCATCGACGAGCAATACCATCGCGCGCGCAAGATCATTGAGGATAACCGTGAGAAGATTGAGCTTATGGCCCAGACCCTGCTCGAATGGGAAACTCTGCAGGCTGACCAGATCGAAGACATCATGTCCGGCAAACCGCCGCGTTCACCAGAAGAATCCACCGGTTCTTTTGATAACAAGAGCGGCAATGATAACAAGAGCGGCAAGCCGGCTGTCAAGGATGACAAGAAGGGAACCAAACCCAAACCCCACATGGACAAACCTGCCAGCGAACATTAACGGACGCTTCGGCCTTTTCTCGAGGATGCTCTGTTGCTGATCGCCGGTCGGGATATGGGGTCGGACAGGACAGCTGTTATGGGGGTGCTGAATGTTACCCCCGATTCCTTTTCCGATGGCGGTTTGTTCGTTACCCCCGATCAGGCCCTGGCGCAAGCCGGGAAAATGAAACGTGACGGCGCTGACATCATCGATATTGGCGGTGAATCCACCCGCCCCGGCGCCGAGCCAGTATCCGTGCAGGAAGAACTGGATCGCATCCTGCCCGCCATCGAGCGCATTACCCGCAACGTCGACATACCGGTCTCCATCGACAGCTGGAAACCGCAAGTCATGCAGGCAGCTGTCGAGGCGGGAGCAAGTCTCATCAACGACGTCAATGCCCTGCAGGCTTCCGGAGCGATGGAAGTGGCTGCGCAAAGCGGCGTCGCTGTCTGCCTCATGCACAAGCAGGGTAACCCGCAAACCATGCAGGATAACCCCTCCTACGATGATGTCACTGCAGAAGTCAAAGCTTTTTTGTACGGCCGCATTCAGACCTGTATCAGCGCCGGCATTGACCTGGGGCGCATTATTATTGATCCCGGATTTGGCTTCGGAAAAAAGTTAAAACATAATTATATTTTACTGAAGAACATGGCAAAATTAACCGACCTCGGGGTCCCGGTTCTGGCCGGCCTGTCTCGCAAGTCGATGATCGGCAAGGAACTGGGTTTGCCGGTCGGCCAGCGCCTCAGCGCCAGCCTGTCTCTGGCGCTGATCGCCGTGGCAAACGGCGCGCAATTTCTGCGTGTCCATGATGTGAAAGAAACCGTGGAGGCAGTGCGCATGTACGAAGCGGTCATGAACGTGGAGCAGGGGAAACCATGAGCAGAAAATATTTTGGCACCGATGGTGTTCGCGGTCGCGTCGGGGAAGCGCCCATTACGCCAGAACTGGTCATGAAACTGGGATGGGCGGCAGGAAAAGTTCTGGCCGACAATGCCGAATCCACCGGCAAGGTGGTCATCGGCAAGGACACCCGGGTTTCCGGTTATCTGCTGGAATCGGCTCTGGAAGCAGGCCTGTCCGCTGCCGGTGTGGACGTCAGCCTGATCGGCCCCATGCCCACGCCCGGCATCGCCTACCTGACGCGCACGGCGCGCGCCCAGGCCGGTATCGTCATCAGTGCATCGCACAACCCTTATTACGATAACGGCATCAAGTTTTTCGCCCCCGACGGTTTCAAGCTGCCGGATGAAACCGAGCGCAATATCGAGGCCATGATGGACCAGCCCATGCATACCCAGGAAGCGGCGAAACTGGGCAAAGCTGTGAGATATCCCGATGCGGCGGGGCGCTACATCGAATTTTGCAAAAGCACCTTTCCCAACCGGCTGAATCTGAATGGCATCAAGGTGGCTCTGGATTGCGCCAATGGTGCCGCTTACCATGTGGCGCCGCCGGTGTTTACCGAACTTGGCGCGGATGTGATTGCCATGGCCAACGAACCGGATGGCTTCAATATCAACGAAGAATGTGGCTCCACTGCGCCGCAAGCCTTGATCAATCTGGTCAGGCAGTCGGGCGCTGATGTGGGCATCGCTCTCGACGGCGATGGCGACCGCCTGATCATGGTGGATGAAAACGGCAGTCTGGTTGATGGCGATCAGATTCTGTATGTCATTGCCGCCGCCCATCGTGATGGCAGACCGTTCGAGGGCGGCGTGGTCGGCACCCTGATGACCAATCTCGGGCTGGAAAAAGCCTTTCAGCAGGCCGGCATACCGTTCAAGCGCTCCGATGTTGGCGACCGCTATGTCATGGCCGCCATGAAACAGCATGGCTGGCGCCTGGGCGGCGAATCGTCCGGCCACATTATCTGCCTCGAGCAAAGCACGACCGGAGACGGCATTGTTGCGGCGCTGCTGGTGCTGAAAATCATGCTGGAATCCGGCAAGCCCCTTTCCGCTCTGGCCGCTGGAATGCGGGTATTTCCACAAAAGATGATCAATATCAAAACTGACGCCAAATTCGACTATTCTGGCTCTGACGCCGTCAGCACTGCAGTTCGTGAAACCGAAGCAACCCTGGCGGACAAGGGCAGGGTGCTGCTCAGGGCATCCGGCACCGAGCCGCTGATTCGCGTCATGATCGAAGGCGAAGATGAACAACTGGTGAACCGCCTGTGCGAATCACTGGCCGACGTGGTTCGCAGCGAAGCAGCCATGGCCTGACAGCCGTGGTTTGCGGCACCAGACAAATTTATCCGGACAGACCTCTTTGATTGCTTTCCTCTCTGTCGATAGGTAACATCCGCGCCTTTCTCGAATGACACGATTTCTGGAGGCTCGGCATGCGGCGCCCAATGGTAGCAGGAAACTGGAAAATGAATCTCGGCAGGTCAGAAGCTTCGGCTCTGGCGCAAGGCCTGGTCGATGGCGTTGATGACGTAAATAACGCCGAAGTGCTGATCTGCCCGCCTTATGTCCATATTGCCGATGCCGAAGCCATCGTATCCGGTTCTGCTGTTCAGCTGGGCGCGCAAAATCTCAGCGACCAGGATGCCGGCGCCTTCACTGGCGAAATATCCGGCGCGATGCTGAAAGACTACAGCTGTACTCACGTCATCGTCGGTCACTCCGAGCGCCGCGCCCTGTACGGCGAGACAGACGAGCTGGTGGCGAAGAAGTTCGCCAAGGCGCAGGAACACGGCCTGATTCCCGTATTATGCGTGGGCGAATTGCTGGAAGAACGCGAAGCCGGCAATACCGAGTCCGTGGTAGCCCGTCAGCTCGACGCAGTGATTCAGGCCAATGGAATTGCCGCGCTGGAAAACGCCATTGTCGCTTACGAACCTGTCTGGGCTATTGGCACAGGCAAGACGGCTTCTCCCGAACAGGCGCAGGAAGTCCATGCTTTCATTCGGAACAAACTGGCCGACATGGATTCGGGCATCGCCGAGGGATTGCGTATCCTGTACGGTGGCAGCGTGAAATCCAGTAATGCGGAAGAATTGTTTTCCCGAGCCGACATTGACGGTGGCCTGATCGGCGGCGCCTCGCTGGATGCAGCAGAATTTCTGGCTATTTGCCGCGCTGCCTAGGAGCCTGTCGGACTGATGAACATCTATTGCGAAAAAGTCAGGCTCGCTCGGCGTTTCCCTGCGCCTCAGCCCTTGGGGGCTGAAGCTCGAACCCGACCGACTCCTAAAGGAATTTGAAACATGCATGACATCGTACTGGTCGCCCATATCCTGGTATCCGCCGCGCTCATCGGGCTGATCCTGGTGCAACACGGCAAAGGCGCCGACATGGGGGCATCGTTTGGCGCTTCCCAGACTTTTTTCGGCAGCGCAGGATCGGCGAATTTCCTGACCCGCCTGACCGCTGCTCTGGCAACCGTTTTTTTCATTACCAGCCTGACCCTGGCATATTTCAGTCGCCAGGCGGTCAAGTCCGACAGCGTCATTCAGCAGAGCACCGACACGCCAGCGACAACTGCTCCGGTCGTACTGCCAGGCGCGGATGCAGCTAAAAAAACGATAGAACAGAAATCCGAGGACCCGGGCAAAAAACCATCTGATATTCCTGCCGTGCCTGAATGATTTTCCTCATCTGCGCCATGGCGGTGATGACCCCGCCGGCGCAGGAAAAAGCTTGAATAGTCTGGCCGAAGTGGTGAAATTGGTAGACACGCTACCTTGAGGGGGTAGTGGCGCAAGCCGTGCCGGTTCGAGTCCGGCCTTCGGCACCAGCTATTCGCACGACAAATAAGAAATTCTGCGCTGCGCGATAACAACAAACTATTGGCGCAGCACGAGTTCCCTGGTTTACCCTATGGGCCACTGGTGGTTCCGCAGAATTGACGGGATACCGGGTTGACGCCCTCAAGCAGGGCGACTTACACTTGGCCGCTGAATATTAAGAATGAAACGCCGGCTGA
>QOAV01000060.1 GCA_003972845.1 Gammaproteobacteria bacterium | reverse complement strand
GGCCCGGCGCAGGTCTTTGGCCAGATCGGCGTTGGAGTCCGCCAGATTCTGGTTCTGGCAAACCAGACAGCGCAATTCCTTGATCAGTTTTTCGTAATGCGCCTCCTGCTCGGGGCTGTCGAACTGGTGGGTTTCGATGGCTGCATGCGCGCCAGGCGCCATCAGAAAAAGAACCAGCAGAAGAGCTTTTCTCATGATTCAGCCTCCAGTTTTTCCACCAGCGGCAGCAGAATGTCGTTGATGCCCTGGGGCGTAATCGGGCCGGTGTATTTGTAACGAATGATGCCTTTTTTATCCACCACGAAGGTTTCCGGCACGCCGTAAACCCCCCAGTCAATGCCGACATCGCCTTCGCGATCGACTGCGACCATTTCGTAGGGATTGCCCAGGGTATTCAGCCAGTTTTTCGCATCCGCATCCTGGTCCTTGTAATCCATGCCGACGATATCGAAGCGACCGGTGCGCTTCATGTACAACAGGTTTTCGTGCTCGGTGCGACAGCCGGAACACCAGGATGCCCAGACATTGAACAGCCAGACCTGACCCAGCTTGTCTTTGGTGCTGAAGGTCTTGCCGGGCTGATTCAGCAACGGCAGGGTAAATTCGGGTGCTGGCTTGCCCACCAGCGGCGACGGCACATCGCGCGGGTTCAGGCTCAGTCCGCGCACCAGGAACCACATCATCACCGCCAGCAGAATCAGCGGCAACATGTAAACCAGCTTCTTATTCATCAGGCGGTTGCTCCGGCTTTTGCGATGTTTTCAGCAGCTACCCGTTTGCGCATGCGGTAACGTTTGTCGAACGCTCCGGCGATTCCGCCCAGCGCCATGAAAATACCGGCCAGCCACAGCCAGCGTACAAACGGCTTGTAATAGATGCGCACAGCCCAGGCGCCAGAGGCGGCGTCGATGGGCTCGCCCAGAGCCACATACAGATCCCGCAGCAGGCTGGGGTCGATAGCCGCTTCGGTCATGGGCATGGTGCCGGGGCCGTAGTTTCGTTTCTGCGCGCGCATGGTCTGCACGAACTTGCCGTTTTTGCTCACCTCAACTACACCTTCTTCCGCCACATAGTTCGGACCGCGCGTGGTTTTCACACCCTGGAAGGTAAAAGTATAGCCACCCAGTTCATATTCCTGCCCAGGTTCCAGACGAATGTCCTTTTCGATGGTATACACCGATACCAGCGACACACCTGCGCAGAAAATGGCAATACCAAAGTGCGCCAGAGTCATGCCCCAGAACGCGCCTGGCAGGTTGAACAGGGCTTTCAGTTTATTGGGTCGGTTGGCAATGCGCTCCCAGACACCGTGCAGGGTGGTCAGCGCCACCCACAGGGCCAAAGTAACGCCGAGCACTGCGCGCCAGTCGGTGTGATCGGTCAGCAACATGGGCAGGGCAAATCCACCAATGACAGAAATCACCGCGTAAGGTGCGAGCTTTTTCGCCAGACGCATGAAGCTGTCTTTTTTCCAGCGGGTCAATGCGCCGATACCCACCAATACTGCAAGCGGCACCATCAGCGGGATAAACACACTGTTGAAATATGGCGGTCCCACAGACAGCTTGCCGAAGCCCAGGGCGTCGACAATCAGCGGATACAATGTACCCAGCAGAATGGTCACCGCGGCCACTACCAGCAGTATGTTGTTCATCAGAATCGCTGCTTCCCGGGATTGCAGTTCAAACGCGCCATGGGCGCGGATCTGCGGCGCGCGCCAGGCGTACAGCATGAGCGAACCGCCCACCACCAGAGCCAGAAAAACCAGGATGAAAATGCCGCGCTCGGGATCGGTGGCGAAAGCATGCACCGATGTCAACACGCCGGAACGCACAAGGAAAGTACCTAACAGCGACAGAGAAAAAGCGAAAATCGCCAGCAGCACGGTCCAGGCCTTGAACATGCCGCGTTTCTCGGTTACCGCCAGAGAGTGAATCAGCGCCGTGCCCACCAGCCAGGGCATGAAGGAAGCGTTTTCCACCGGATCCCAGAACCACCATCCGCCCCAGCCCAGTTCGTAATACGCCCACCAGGAACCGAGAGTGATACCGATGGTGAGAAATACCCAGGCAATATTGGTCCAGGGGCGCGACCAGCGCGCCCAGGCCGAATCCAGCCGGCCACTGAGCATGGCGGCAACGGCGAAGGCAAAAGCCACAGAGAACCCGACATAGCCCATATAGAGCATGGGCGGGTGAATGGCGAGACCGGGATCCTGCAACAGCGGGTTCAGGGTGCGACCCTCGGCGGGAACCGGGAAGATGCGCTCGAACGGATTGGAGGTAAGCAACATGAACAGCAGAAAACCAATGGAAATCATGGCCATTACCGACAGCACTCGCGCCAACATGGGCGCCGAAATACCTTTGCCGAAAATGCTCACCATGACACCCCAGCCGGAGAGCAAAAATGCCCACAACAGCAAAGAACCTTCATGAGCGCCCCAGACAGCGGAAATTTTATAGATTTGCGGCATCAGCGTATTGGAATTGCTGGCCACATAAAAAACCGAAAAATCGCTGGTCACGAATGCCCACACCAGGCAGCCAAAGGAAATCAGCAACAGCATAAAATGCACCTGCGCCGCCGGTTTAGCCACTGCGATCCAGCCGGGTATGCCGCGCTGCGCGCCGATCAGCGGCAGGGCAGCCTGTACAATGGCTACGCTCAGCGCGAGTATCAGTGCAAAATGTCCTATTTCGGGTATCATGATTTATCTCCTCGGTCGCGGTGTCGTTTGCGGTTTTCGGGCTACGGGCGGCCCTAATTTTTGACTGTTTCCGCAGCCGTCTGCGCGGCTTTCATGGCGTCCTTGGCTTCGGGCGGCATATAGGTTTCATCGTGTTTGGCGAGTACTTCTTCAGCGATGAACGAGCCGTCATCACCCAGCCGCCCCTTGGTCACCGCTCCCTGCCCTTCCTTGAACAAGTCGGGCAGTATGCCGGTGTAGTGCACTGTCACATCCTTTTTCAGGTCAGTCACCACAAATTCCACCGTCAGGCCATCACCAATGCGCTTCACCGTACCTTCCTTGACCATGCCGGCCAGGCGAAATACGCGATCGCTCGGGGCCGCCCCGGCAATCACCTGGGACGGACCAAAGGAATACGCCACATTGCTGCGCAAGGCGCGCATCATCAGCGCCGCCGCGATCACCACGCCGACCACGGCGATGGATGCAAAAATCAGTCGTTTTTTTCTAGGTTTCATTGTTGCTCCATGCGCGCCAATCGCTTGAGGCGCTTCAAAACTGTTTTGCGCTGGGCCCGCACGATCAGAATTTCGGCGATCATCACCAGCGCGGTGATACCAAAGGCCGACCACAGATAGAATCCGTAGCCTCCGGCATGAAAGAATTCCTGTACGGTCATTTGCCCCTCTTCACTTCTGGTAATTCCATGACCCAGCGCGTATTGCGTTCGCGTTGCAGGATGATGTTTCTGACGCGCTGGAAAATGATAGCAAACGAATACAGCCAGAAACCCAGTGATGTGACCAGCATCGCAATGACAATATCCGGATCCACTTTGCCCATGCCGGATTGCTGGTGCAACGCCGTACACTGGTTCGGGTCCGGGCAATTCACCGACCAAAATATGATCGGCACCGTCACTGCACCCACCAGCGCCAATACCGCTGATGCCCGATCGGCGCGGCGCCGGTCATCAATGGCAGATTGCAGGGCCATGTATCCTATGTACACAAAAAGCAGGATGAGTTCCGAAGTCATGCGTGGGTCCCAGTCCCACCAGGTGCCCCAACTGGTCTTGCCCCAGAATGCGCCGGTGACCAGGGCGATGAAAGTCATAATGGCGCCGGTGGGCGCAACCGCCTCGGCCATCATGAATGAAATGCGGGTCTGAAAAATCAGTCCCACCAGTGCCCAGCCGACCAGAACGATGTACAGCCACATGGACATCCAGGCCGATGCCACGTGGGGGAAAATGATGCGGTAATACTCCTTCTGGTCAGTCAGAATGCCGGGTGTGTGAAAAAAGCCCCAGTAAAGACCAACGCCGATGAACAGTATCGCAGAGACCCAGAACCAGGGAATCATCCTTCCCGCCAGCGGGTAAAAGGTGGACGGTGCGGCGTATTTAAACCATTTTATGTTCAATGTATTACGTTTCTCTTACTCTGTAGAAATCTTCAGCGCGGCCGCTGTCGCCCAGGGCGAAAAAACCAGCGCCAGGATCAGAAAAGCAGACAGCAACTGAAAATAGGCGCCCAGCTCCCCGCCGCCAGCCATACTTTCCGCCACTGCGCCCGAACCGTACACCAGCACCGGAATATACAACGGCAAAATCAGCAGGGAAATGAGTATTCCGCCGCCACGCAGCCCCAGCGTCAGGGCCGCACCAATGGCGCCGATGAGACTCAGTACCGGCGTGCCGATGAGCAAAGTTTGCATCATCACCAGCGTCACATCCCCGCCCACATGGTATTGCAGGCCAACCAGCGGCGCAATCAGCACCAGCGGCAAACCGGTAAGCAGCCAGTGCGCGGTCACTTTGGCCAATACCAATAGCGCCACCGGTTGCGGCGTCAACAACATTTGTTCCAGCGTGCCATCGGCATGGTCATCGGCGAACAACCGCTCCAAAGCCAGCATGGACGCCAGCAAGGCGGCAATCCAGACCACACCCGGCGCCATCTTACGCAAGATTTCCTTCTCCGTCCCTACCCCAAGCGGGAACAGGCTGACCACAATGATAAAGAAGAACAAGGTCGTGAGTATGTCGGTGCGCCGCCGCATGGCCAGAACCAGGTCGCGCTTGAGCATGGTTGTAAAGCCGCGCCACATCAGCCCAGTTTTAACCGGTGTGTTGAGTTATCTGTCAACTGCGTCGCCTGATGTGTAGTCAGTATGGCGATGCCGCCCGCCTCCACATGCGCTGAGATCACCGATTGCAAATGATCCACCGCCGCCACATCCAGCGCCACGAACGGCTCGTCCAGCACCCACAGCTTTGCGCGGCTCAGCAGCAGCCGGGCCAGCGCTACCCGGCGCTTCTGCCCCTGCGACAACATGCGCGTGGGGAAATCCTCGAACCCTCGCAGGCCGAACGCAGCCAACGCCGACAGGATATCTTCATCACTGGCGGGGTTACCACTGAGACGGCTTTGCACACGGAGATTTTCCACCGCATCGAGGTTGTCCTTGATGGCGTTCATGTGTCCCAGATACAGCAGGTTCTCGCGGAAACCCTCACCCAGATCGTTGACATTCTCTCCGTTCCAGAGAAATTCACCCTGCAGCGGCAGATAAAGGCCTGCAATACTGCGCAGAAAAGTGGTTTTGCCGCTACCGTTGCGGCCTTCCACCAACAAAGACTCCCCGGCATCGACGCGACCACTCAGGTCTTCGAACAATACTCGCTCGCCACGCTCGACGACCAGTCGCCGCCATTCCAGAAAAGGTGCTTGCGTCACGAAAGATTGTCACCAGGGTAAAAAGGGAGGGTGAATGTATCACTACCGCCGGACGGGTCAAGTGATTGCTGGCTTGCTTTGACATTGCGAGATACGGTGAGATCAACCGGACTTCACATTCCTGTTTTCTTGTCTATACTTAGTTCCATGATTACATCCAACAAGTGGGATCGCTGGCAAAAACAATGGATCGTGGATCTCGACGCTGGCACCGCACGTCATCAGTCCGGGTTTACCATACGTTACCGTCAGGGCGATAAAGATGACCTGCCGGAATACGAAGCGATGATTACCGAGTTCCCCGATGCCGTGAACCGCAAGGCAGTTTTCGACCCCAACTGGCTGGCTCGCCTGATCAAGCAGGCGCATGAGATGTACAGTGTTTCACTGCGCAGGCAAGCCACGCCGGAATAACGGACCCGCATCAAACAGACCAAGCGCCAACTTGATACAGCCGAACCTGCAGGTTATGATCCTGCTCCATGGACGACTCGGTATTAGACGCTGCATTTTCCGCATTGGGTGACAAGACCCGGCGCGCAATCCTGCTACAACTCA
This sequence comes from Gammaproteobacteria bacterium, assembly GCA_003972845.1. Taxonomy (GTDB): domain Bacteria; phylum Pseudomonadota; class Gammaproteobacteria; order QOAV01; family QOAV01; genus QOAV01. The sequence continues at coordinate 2,445 of QOAV01000060.1, read as the reverse complement.
TGCAGGGCAGCTCCACCGTTACAGCACTTGCGGAACCGTTCGAAATGTCGCTCAATGCAGTGTCCAAACATATCAAGATGCTGGAAAAAGGCGGCCTGGTCGAGCGTGTCATCAAGGGACGAGTGCATACCATCAGTATCGCCAGTGACCAGTTGCACCAGCTTCGGATCTGGCTGGAACCTCTTTCAGGCGGCCATACCAGCGTCACCTCCCACACGACCAGGCCGCTGTCGAGCAAACCGGTGAACAAGACCGCAACTGCGGCTACCGCCCCTCACGAACCCGAATCACACACAGGTGGCGGGTTGCTGGACAAGCTTACTTCCCGCCTGAGCAAACTGGGACGCTAACCTGCACCGGGCGATATACGCCCATATTGCAACAGTCAATGGCTTCCCGCCTGCTGAAGCCGCACAAACGTTTTGGGTCCGATAACCGGGCCAGCAAGATTCTTCAAACATTGAGCTTGGTCGCGTATGTTGGCCACACCCGTCAATGGAAACTCACCGCTTGCAATCGCTCAGTCTGCATCTAAAATGGCAAGCACTTCAACCATCCCGTTTCGCCACGATCCCAGACCATGCCCAGCAGCAGCAAATTTCCACGCCTGTCTGAACGACACAGCCGCATCAGCTGGGTATTACTCGACCAGATGGTGGTCAGCGGTGGCAATTTCCTGCTCAGCGTCCTGATCGCGCGATTCCTTGGCATCACCGCCTATGGTGAGTATGTCTTGCTCTGGATTGCCGCCACCGTACTGTTTACCTTGCAGCAAAGCCTGATTATCCGGCCCATGATGAGCTTCGGCCCAAAGCTGGAAGAGCATGAAACCCTGGATTATTACAGCACCTTGACGTTTCAGCAGCTCATTTTCGGGCTGGCTGGCAGCACCCTCATGTCCGGGTTCGTTTATTTCCTGCTACGCTGGAACGACCTGGACACCAGCGTCATTGTGCCGTTCTACGCAGCCCTGTTCACATGGCTCTGGCAGGATTATATCCGGCGTTACTTTTTTACCATAGAACGTGCGAAGCCGGCTTTTTACAGCGATGTGCTGGCTTATATCACCCGCATCGGCCTGCTGGTCGCCATGTCGATGCACGGACATCTCAATCTTGGCTCGGTGTTCTGGCTAATTGCGGCGACATCCCTGCTGGGGTTGATCCCGGGCTGGTCCTTCCTCAGCAAGCTGCGCGTCTCTTCCGAACATTTCACGGAAAATGTGCGCAGTCACTGGCGCATGGGCAAATGGCTGTCAGGATCCCGTCTGCTGCAGATGGCCACATCGGAAGGACCCTTTGCTGTCGCCGGCGCCATGCTGGGCGCTGAAGTCGTTGGCGGTATGCGAGCCACCTGGAACGTACTGGCAATGATCCACATACTTTTTCAGGGCATGGATAACCTCGTTCCCGTTCAGGGCGCCAAGCTATTCGCCGCCAAAGGCACTGGAGCGCTGGTCGCCTATTTGAGGAAATTCACTTTGCTTGGCGGCGCCCTGACTGTTTTCGCCATGCTGGTGGTGGTTGCCGTTCCCGAGTTTTGGGTCAACCTGTTCTATGGCGAAGAATTTCTGAAATATGCGTGGATAACCAGAATACAGGCAATAATTTTTGTTTTGATATTTCTTGCGCATCCCCTCACGTACGGATTGTGCGCAATCGAGTACACGCGGCCGGAAATGTACGTCAACGCCGTTGCGACACTGGTCGGGGCGATACTGATTTTCCCCATGACCCAATGGTGGGGCATAACAGGCAATATGGCTGCATTTGGCATTGCCCAGGCCGTCGCCGTTTACCTGATGTGGCGGGCGTTCTTTGATCGAATCAGACAAATGGAGACTGGCTCATGATAATTGACGCCTCTAAAACCAGCACCGGGGAATCCATAACCGCAGACGCCTGTATTGTCGGCAGCGGCGCCGCGGGAGTCACCCTGACGTTGACACTCGCCCGCGCCGGTCAACAAGTTGTTTTACTCGAAGCAGGTGGCTTGAAACTGACGGAAGCCAGTCAGGACTTTTTCCGTGGCGAGTCAGTGGGCAACCGCAATCATCCGCTGGATGAACTGCGCCAGCGTCAACTGGGCGGGACGACCGGTTCCTGGGGTGGACGCTGCATACCCTTCGACCCCATAGATTTTGAGCAACGCGACTACATCGACAACAGCGGCTGGCCCATTGAATATAACGAAGTTGCGCGCTATTACCCGGAAGCGCTGGAGTGGTGTCATGCCGGGCCGGCCATTTTTGATGCGGAACAGGCTGGCGTTCCGCCGCTGATCCCCGGCTTTCAGGATGGCGATGTAAAAACCTCCCTGCTGGAGCGCTGGAGTTTGCCTACGAATTTCGGCAAAGAATATCGCGACGAACTGGAAAAACATCCCAACATCCGGGTTTTCATCAACGCGCCCTGCACCGATATCATCCTGGACAATAAACATCAG
>QOAV01000091.1 GCA_003972845.1 Gammaproteobacteria bacterium | reverse complement strand
TTACGTTTGCCATTACTCACGCGCTCACTTTGCACACAGCGGCAATACGAGGCGAATTTCCCGGCGCTGGCGAAGCGGTTGATATCACCCACTTCCAGTTGGATCGTCTGCGCCAGGATCGGGCCGACGCCCCGGATGGTTTGCAATAGCCGGTAGTCATCCGATAACTTGATGGCATCGGATACCGTTTGTTCGATCCTGCTAATCTCGTGAGCCAGCGTGTGATAAACCGACAGGCCGGATTCCACGCCCTGACGGGTGAACGCATCCAGCACCGGCAATTCCATCCCCGATCTTTTCAGATCAGCGCTTTTGATCCGGATACCGGTACTACGCCATATCTGACTTTGCACGCTGATCAACTGGGCGCTGGCGCTGCGCACCAGAAACAAGCGGCGGCGCAACAAGTCCCTGACAGCGCGCTCTTCCTTCGGGTAGATGTAGCCCGTCGGCAGGATGCCCAGACGCAGCAAGTGCGCCAGCCAGTAGGCGTCATGCCGGTCACCGCTGTACTTCAACCCGTCATACTGCTTGACCGCGCAGGTGTTGACCAGCTTCACGGAGAAACCGGCTTCTTGCAAGCCATCGACCAGCCAGTACCAGTTGAACGTTGATTCCACGGCGACGCCAGACAAGGAGTCCGCATACGGCGCGAGTTCCAGCAAGGTCAACGACAGGTCATTCGGCAATCGTTTCTCCAGCACGCGTCTGTCTTTTTCGTCAATCACCACGACCACGTGGTTGTTTGAATGCAAATCGATTCCGCAGTAATGTGTCATCGTCAATCTCCTCTTTGTTTGTCTTCACATGAACAGCCAGTTTATCAACTGGCTGTGAGGAGATTGGCTAGAGGATTTTCACATAACTTAATTCCAGTGTCTGTTCCGATATAGTTCCGCGGACACGAGATACAATTCATCGCCCCTAATCATCAATCCAGCCACCACGCCGCAGATTTTCGTGCCGCCGCCGGGTTTCTTTTGTCTGTCCCATCAATGTGAATAACCGGGCGTCTTCTACCCATTGAAGTCGTTCGAGCGGGGTGAGTCTGGCGAATGCCGCCAGTTGTTCGTTGCTGACATCGTAGCTGTAGCCGCCGGGTTCGGCGCGTTTGTTTTCGACGGTCACGGCTTTATCCTCTGAAGCTGTTCAATGTCGGACAGGTCCTGTTTGCGCCCGGCGAGTTGTTTGAGTTTGATCATGTCGTCGATTGATGCGACCAGCACCGTGGTATCCCCCAGTTTCTTTTTTGACGCATTTTTCAACGCGGTGTCCATATCAAGATTATGGCTCAATACAACGTCAAGGGCGGGCGCGCCGCCATCCTCGGAGCGCAACGGAAACGCGATGAGATTTTTCTCGTCGATCCATTGCTTCCTTTTTCCGGCGTCAAGAATGTCTTCCAGCGCTACGGGAATTGCTGGCGTCAGTTTCATTGCCTTTGCCGTTTCAATAAAGGAATCCAGATTTTTGTCATCCAGCAGAAGGATGATATCAATGTCCATGGTCATGCGCGGAACGCCATGCAAGTTCATTGCCAGGCCGCCAACAAGCAGATACCGGACATTGTGCCGCTCAAGCTGCTTGAATAGTTCCAGGTAAAACATCGGGCCATTCTAGCAGTCTGCCGGACGCGTGAACATCTGCTGCGCCGATGGGGTTGCGTGAATTGCGGGGACATATAACCTGTTTATCGGTGGCAAGCCCGTATCGGGTAGCTGATGCGGGCTTTTTGTTAGGAGTTTGGGGATGTGACCGGCGTGGCTTTTCTGTTGCGATGTGATAAATCTGCCGAATGAATCCTGATCCGGACAACAAACCGTTTATAACGCTCGAGACAGACTGGTTCGGCGAGGCCGGGCCGGATCCGGCGTTTCGCGTGGAAATGGGCGATGACGCCTGGCTTTTCCATGTTCGCGTCAACAAGCCGCCGCTGGGCGATCCTGGCGCGGCTGCGGGTGAATTTCATGAGGGGTTATGGCGTTACGATGTGGCGGAGTGGTTTGTCGCCCATCGCAATACTGGCCGGTATATGGAGTGGAATCTTGCGCCAAACGGGGCCTGGTGGGCGATGTTGTTCAGCGCGCCGAGGCGGCGGGCGGGCGTGTTGCCGGATTTACAGGGTGTGCGTACCGAATCGGCGATTACGGACGATGGCTGGGAGGCTGTCCTGCATGTTCCCCGCGCAATATTGGCAAACGCGCTGGGCGCGGGCGTGCTGACGCACAACGCCTGCTTTGTTCTGGGCGTTCCCCGTCAGCATTTCAGCTGGGTGAATTTTCCGGTGAAGGAGCCGGATTTTCATTTGCCGGGTTATTTCAGGGCGTTGCCACAATAATCCAGGCACAGGATGGTTATCCAGACTTCGCCCGAAGAAACGTCCCGTTGGTTCCATGTCGGTCTTGCTCAGTCAGGTCCTTTTTTTCCGCTGAATTTGTTTTCCAGTTCTGTGTGCAGGGGGGCCGGACACTTTAGTCTGCGTACGGTAAAGATACGCTCCACGCTAATGCCGCCGGAAGCGGCCGGCATGTCATTCAGGAAACGTGCGGCGATGGCGAGTAATTCCTGAATCATGGCTGTTTCGGTGCGCATGATGGCGGCGACCGTTTCCACCGGAAAGCCGGCTCCGTGGTGCAACAGTACGGCGCGGCGCCAGGTTCTGGGCAGGCGGGCGACACCTTGCTGGGCCTGGCTTTGTTCGGCGTGGACGATTTTTGCCTCCACCTCGGGCAGCTGTTCCGGCGTTCCGATCAGGTCTTCCAGCTTCAGTACTTCATCCGGCTGATAGAATTCGTAAATGTCAGTGTCGATATCTTCGTCTTCGATGACGGTTTCCAGACTGATGGCTTTGCGTCGTTCCATGCTGCGGCCCACTTCTTCATCGAGCAGGTCGATGGCAAGCTGGTGCAGCCAGGCGCGCATGTCCAGTTCTTCGGGTTTCTGCGCCTGTTTTTCGTACGCGGATACCACCACGGCATCCACCAGTTCATCGGGCAGTATATCGCTCGGGCGCAGATCATCGACGGCCTGAAGATAGGTGATTTCGCGCACGGCGAAATCGTACAGGTCGTCCAGACAGGGCGTGATTTGCTCGAGCAAGCTGGCGGCAGTCTCGTGCGGTTGCGCTGTAGCGGAGGTCTGCCCGGTCGTTTCTCCGGGAACAGTGCTGGCCCCGAGCTGTTTGCGCCGCGCCTTGCGTTTCCAAAGGTGTTCGTTCTTCAGGCGGCTCTTGTAACGCTGCGCCTGCCGCTCGAGCTCGCTGAAAACTTCCCTGATGACGGCGAAAGCGTCTTCGCCTTCTTCCTCCGCCGAGATGATCTTGTGCAACACATGCAGGTTTGCGCCGAAACGGTACCGGGGCTTTTTGCTGTGTTTCTGTACGGTGGCCTTGATGCCGGGGTCGTGGTCGGCCAGCGGGCCGAGTTTTTCTTCCAGTTTTTCCGCCTGTTCGCGTATAAATCCGTTCAGGGACTTCTTGTTCTTTTTTTCCAGCCCCTGATAGCTGACATGAATTCTCATTGTTTTTTCCTCTGTCAGGGAGCCAGCCCTGCTTGCCGGGGGCTGGCTCGTCTATTTCAGAATGCTGTGCCGAAATGAGGGTTGGCGTCGTTCATCAGGCGCGGTAACTGGGCCAGCAGATGGATGGTAAACAGCGGCCCGTACGGGAACAGCATGTACAGATGCTTTGATCCACCCTTGTGTTTGAAGGCTTTCACCAGAATGCGGTAGACGGGATAAGCCCTGGTCGCCTCTTTGCGGCTCAGCTTGCCATAGGGGCAATCCGCCTCGTCTTCGCCAGCCAGTTCGTTCCTGCAGTCGTCGTCATACAGGCAGTTGACGTATTTCCAGTAGGTTTCCTGCTCCAGATAGCCGGGGTCATCGGTGTCGCAGCAATGAATATAAAAATCGAACAGCCAGTTGATGACTTCCCAGTGCTCGTCGGTCAGTTCCAGGCCCATTTTTTCGGCATTGGTTTTTATACGCTGTTCAAGTTCCTCGCGAGGTGTATCGCGTACGATGATCGCGGGGGGGTATTCGGCAGGCGGCAGGGAAATGGGTTGAACCACTTTCAGCATGTCCGCCAGGGTCTTGTCGTCATGAGGCATCGTTTTCTCTCCTTGATGAAATTCATTATGTGGTGTTCAACGGGAAGGCTAACCTGCGTCCCGCTCTTTTGTCTGTCATGCAGGTGACACAGTATCCGCGCCGTCTGACTATCAACTCGGGGCGAATGCGCAAAAAAAAAGCCGCCGGCTGTTTCAGGCCGGCGGCTTCTGTCGGTCGTGATCGAGAATCAGGCCAGCAGCGGGACAATCAGCAGCGCCACGATATTGATGATCTTGATCAGCGGGTTGACCGCCGGGCCGGCGGTGTCCTTGTACGGGTCGCCAACCGTGTCGCCGGTTACCGCGGCCTTGTGCGCATCGGACCCCTTGCCGCCGAAATTGCCGTCTTCGATATATTTCTTGGCGTTATCCCAGGCGCCGCCGCCGGTGGTCATGGAAATAGCCACGAACAGGCCGGTAACGATGGTGCCGAGCAATACGCCGCCCAGGGCCTGAGGGCCCAGCAGCAGGCCGACAATGACCGGCACGGCGATGGGCAACAGGGACGGAACCACCATTTCCTTGATCGCCGCCTTGGTGAGCATATCCACCGCCTTGGAATAATCGGGCTTTTCGCTGTAGTCCATGATGCCGGGCATCTCCTTGAACTGGCGGCGTACCTCGTTGACGATGCCGCCGGCAGCGCGGCCGACGGCTTCCATGGCCATGGAAGCGAACAGATAAGGCACCAGCCCGCCGATGAACAGGCCGATGATGACCATGTGATTGGACAGATCGAATGTGGCGCTGATACCGGCTTTTTCCAGGGTATGGGTGTAGTCGGCAAACAGCACCAGCGCAGCCAGAGCGGCCGAACCGATGGCATAGCCCTTGGTCACCGCCTTGGTGGTATTGCCCACCGCATCCAGCGGGTCGGTGATGTTGCGGATCTTTTCGTCCAGCTCCGCCATTTCAGCAATGCCGCCGGCGTTGTCGGTGATCGGACCGTAGGCGTCCAGCGCGACGATGATGCCCGCCATGGACAGCATGGATGTCGCGGCAATGGCAACGCCGTACAGACCGGCCAGTTCATAAGCGCCCCAGATGGATGCACAGATGACGATGACCGGCGCCGCAGTGGACTTCATGGAAACGCCCAGACCGGCGATTACGTTGGTGCCATCGCCGGTGGTGGATGCTTCGGCAATATGCCGGACAGGACTGAACTCGGTGGCGGTGTAATACTCGGTTATGACCACCATGGCCAGGGTCAGGCCAAGGCCGATCAGCGATGCGAAGAACAGGTTCAGGGATGAAATGTGCACGCCGCTGGCGGTGATGCCGTCGGGGAACATCATGGTGGTGACAAAATAGAAGGCGACCGCCGAGAGGCCGCCGGCCACGATCAGGCCGCGATACAGGGCGTTCATGATCTTGCCGCCTTCACGCGCCTTGACGAAGAAAGTACCGATGATGGATGCGACGATGGAAACCGCGCCAAGGATCAGCGGATACATGACCGCGCCGGAGTTGCTGACCATGAGGCTGCCCAGCAGCATGGTGGCCACCACGGTAACCGCGTAAGTCTCGAACAGATCTGCCGCCATGCCTGCGCAATCGCCGACATTGTCACCGACGTTATCGGCAATAACCGCCGGGTTGCGCGGGTCGTCTTCCGGGATGCCGGCTTCCACCTTGCCGACGATGTCAGCGCCAACGTCAGCGCCCTTGGTGAAAATGCCGCCGCCCAGCCGAGCGAAGATGGAAATCAATGAACCGCCGAAAGCGAGGCCGACCAGTGGATGAATGGGGTCTTCTACGCCCATGCTGACCAGTATGCCGTAAAAACCGGCTACGCCCAGCAGGCCCAGACCAACCACCAGCATGCCGGTGATGGCGCCACCGCGGAAAGCGATCTGCAAGGCGGCGTTTAGTCCGTCGTTGGCCGCCTGCGCGGTACGTACATTGGCGCGAACCGAGACAAACATGCCGATGAAGCCGGCCAGACCGGAAAGGATGGCGCCAATGGCAAAGCCGTAGGCAGTGTGCCAGTCAATGAAATAGCCGATGAGGAAGAACAGGATGATGCCGACAGCAGCGATGGTGCTGTATTGGCGGAACATGTAGGCTTTGGCGCCGGCTTGTATGGCCTTGGATATTTCCAGCATTTTGTCGGAGCCAGCGGGTTTTTTCAGCACCCAGAATACCGACACGATGCCATACAGCACGGCCAGGCCGGCACAGGCCAGCGCAAACAAGATATCTTCGTTCATGGAAATTCCTCCCGTAATTACATTGGCGGAATGGTCGCGAATATCCGGACGAACCGGAATTCACGTCAATCCCTGAATTCAGCGTGGTATTAAACAGCGCTGTTCTCCGACTTACATTGACGTGTATCAAGGCAAGGCGAATGGCCCTGTTTTCAGTGTATCGCGTTTTGGCGAAATACCAGCACACAAAGGCTTTAGTGGGGGAATTACGAATTTTTATGGTCGGGGCGCAGCAGTTCCCGGGTTTTGACGTATTTGATGAAGCTGTTGAAGCAGCCGATGCTGATGTGCACCAGACCCGGCAGGCCGTCGAGGAAGCCCAGCCGCAGGAAATAGAATTTGATGAATCGCAGTGGCGGACTCAGGAGCATTTTGCCCAGACCTGGTCTTTTCCCCGCTGCAGCGAGGCGCTCGGCCTGCAGGCTGGTGTAACGGTTCTGCTTGGCCAGGTAGTCGGCAATGCCCTGTTCGGACTGGTGCAACAGGTCGCCTTTGAGTTTTCCCGGCGTTGCATCGGTCAGGACTTTCTCATGCACGGCGTCATCGCTCCACTGCGCGCGGCGACGATCAAACAATCGCAGGCACCAGTCCGGGTAGCCTTCGCCGTGACGCAGCCAGCGGCCCATGAAACGGTTTCTTCGCGGTAGCAGCCACGCCCCATGTTCGGGGTGGTTCAGCGCGCTGATGATGCTGGCTTGCAGCTCGGGCGTAATCGTTTCATCGGCGTCCAGGGACAATATCCAGTCATGGCTGGCCTGTTCCGCCGCCCAGCGCTTGAACGGGCCAAAGCCGGTCCATTTCCCGCTGACTACCCTGGCGCCCAGTTCGGTGGCGATTTCCACGGTGCGGTCCGTGCTGCCGCAATCCGCCACGACAATTTCATCGGCAAAGGCTAAACTCCGCAGGCACGCGCCCAGGTTGTTTTCCTCGTTCAGCGTAATCACGATGGCGGACAGTTTTTCGGGCATTGCTTCGACTGGTTGGAAATCGATGAGACAGCTTTATACCCTATTATTTTATGCCATGTTACCGGCGATTTTCGTACGCATGGCATTTCGCGGGTTCCGCAATGCCGGTTACTGGCATCGCTGGGGCGAGCGTCTGGGTTTTGCGCCGCGTCTGGCCGATGATGCGAAAGCGCCGTTGATCTGGGTGCATGCGGTGTCGGTGGGGGAGGTGCGCGCGGCGCGGCCGCTGGTGGAGGCGCTGATGCAGCGCTGGCCCGGGCGGCGGGTGCTGGTAACCACCATGACGCCCACCGGCTCGGAGCAGGTGGAGCTGCTGCTGGGCGAGCGGGTGGCGCACTGCTATGTGCCCTATGACACGCCGGGTGCGGTGAAACGCTTTCTGCAGCGCACGGATCCGCAGATCGCCATCATCATGGAAACCGAGCTGTGGCCCAATCTGTTCAAGGCCTGCGCCGAGCGCGGCATACCGGTTTTTTGCGCCAATGTGCGGCTGTCCGAGCGCTCCCTGCGCGGCTATCTGAAATTCCGCCAGTTGATCAAAGAAACAGTGCAGTGGGTGACCGTTTTTGCCGCCCAGTCGCGCCAGGACGCACGCCGGGTCAGGCAACTGGGCGCGCCGGCCGACAGGGTACACGTGACCGGCAGCATCAAGTTTGAAATGGATCTGGCGCCCAGCCTGCAGGAAATGGCGCAAATCCAGCGCCATCAGTGGGGCAACGACCGCCCGGCCTGGGTCGCCGCCAGCACCCGTGAAGGCGAGGAAAAACTCATATTGCAGGCATTTTCGCAGCTCAAGGAAAAACACCCGGATTTGCTGCTGGTGCTGGCGCCGCGGCATCCGGAACGCTTCGCCGCCGTGGCCAGGCTATGCCAGAAGCAGGGCTGGGAGATTGCCCGGCGCAGCGACGGCCCGGGCTTTTTGTCGCCGGATGTGGATATCTACATCGGCGATACCATGGGCGAGCTGCAGTTGCTGTACGCGGCGTCGGACGTGGCGTTTGTCGGCGGCAGCCTGGTGAAAACCGGCGGCCACAACATGCTGGAGCCTTGCGCGGTGGGCGTGCCGGTGGTGTTCGGCCCGCATACCTTCAATTTCCGCGAGATTTCCCAGTTTGTCGAGGAGCGCGGCGCCGGCATCCGCGTGCAGTCGGTGGCTGAACTGGCCGAGGTGCTGGACCAGCTGCTGGAT
>QOAV01000161.1 GCA_003972845.1 Gammaproteobacteria bacterium | reverse complement strand
ATCACCTTCAAATCCAAAGGATTCGGCGCCTTGTTCCAGTTGTTTACCGCCTTCGTTGTCTTCGGCCGGCTTGTTGCCGCCGTATTTCTTGAAAATGGCCTTTTCCAGTTTCTTTTGCAGTTTTTCCTTATATTTGTCTTTTTCCTTGTCGATGCGCTTCTGCAGTTCTTTTTTCAGCAGGCGTTCCAGATCTACGCGAAATCCGGGGTCGGTGAGCGAGCCGTGTATCCACACCGGGATGTCCTGGCCCTTCAACTGGTCCAGCTCTTCTCCGCCCTGGCCTTTCAGGCTCTGCACCACGAACACGTTCATGTGGTAGTCGATTTTTTCGTCCGGCAGGTCAACGTCGCCTTCGCCGGTGATGCGGAACAGGGGTGATTTGATCGACAGATCGTCGTTGTGGCCAACGCCGGATTTGAACTGTGCCGAGCCGGACATGGCGGTAAAGCGGAACTGATCGCTGTCTTCGGCTTTCGCTTCCTGGGCGAGCTTGTCCAGCTTGCCCTTGTATTTGGTCTGGTTGAGCAGGCTCTGGGCGTCGATAATGATTTTGCGCAGATCAAAGCCCTGAATGACGCCATCTTTCAGGCGGAAACTGACCGGGCCGGAGAGAGTATGCGCCAGCGGCTGGCTGCTGTTGGCGATAACGGTGACATTGGTCTCCAGCTCGCCTTTGGCGTCCAGTTTGTCGGTCACCTCCAGTTCTTTCAGCACGGTGCCGATCTGCATGTCGCTGAGTTTCAGTTTCAGCGACAGTGGCGGGTTTTTCTTGCGTGCGTCGAAGCTGGCGCTGCCATTCATTCTGCCTTCATACAGGCCGGCCTGGATTGGCGATAACGATACCAGTCCGTTATTGGCCTTCATGCCAAGGACGATATTGTTTACGGTCAGGCCGGTGATTTTCAGTTGCTCCAGAGCGAGCTTGCCGTTCATGTTCATGTCGCGGGCCAGACCGATAGGCGCAGCCAGCATTTCCGCGCCGCTCACGGTTTTTGCAGGTTTGGCGGCTGCGCCCGATGGCGCGGTGGCGGTTTCCGGCGGCATGTAGCGGTCGGCGTCCAGCTTGCCCAGTTTCAGGTCGAAGCGGTAGGCCATCTTCTCGCCCAGAGTGACTCCCGCGCTGCCGTTCACCGGCGTTTCGTCGATTTGGCCTTTCAGCCCGGTCAGGGCGATGGTGTTGCCCTTGTAGCGAAAGGCGCTACCCAGTGCGACCCGGGTCATGGCCGCCGGATCGGCGGTTTGTACGTCCACCGCCAGTAGTTTCAGCAAGCGCTTGATATCGGTGGTCGGCAGGTTGAAACGGCCGCTCAGGTCGGTGTTTTCCGGGTTGTAACGGCCTTTGGCCGAGGCGCTGAACCTGAGCAGGCTGGAGTTGACGTCGATCTTGGGCAGATCCAGTGTTTGCGCATCGATATTAGCTTTTAGCGACGGCGCGTTGAATGATACATCCACCGCTTCCATGCCCGGCTGCGCCAGAGTAAATTTACCCTGCACAGTGCTGGCGCTGACCCGGTTGTTATCGTATGCGGCCTTGCCGGACAGGGAGATATTGCCAACCTGCTTCAGCATGTCTGGCGTTTCCCCACCGGGCAGCGCTGCCATGATTTTGGCCAAGTTGACTTTACCCAGTTTGAAAGCGGCCGATACGGCCGGCGCGCTGAGCATTTTTTTGACACTGACAGCGGACAGGCTGGCGTCGCCTGCATCCGAGGAAAGGCTGAGAGCCGGTATCTCCACGCTTTCCTTGCCGAGGTCGATGGCAACGGATTTGGCCGCCAGATTGCCATTGACCGGCAAGCCCGAGGCGTCCAGCTTGAGCCCGGTGAGTTTGTATTGCTGGTTGCTGATGCCGATATCCGCCTTGTCCAGAGCCAGCTGCGCCTTGCGCTTGCTCTGGTCGGCCAGGGAAATCGCCATATCACTGAGACTGGCCGAGCTGAAGTCGTCCGCTACAGCTATGTCGAAACGGGTTTCTATGTCCACCGGCTCCGGCAGGACGCTGCTTTTTACGTTGGCCGAGAGTTTCAGATCAGTGGATGCGCCGGGGCGGATGGCGCCACTGGCGAGGTTTAATTTGCTGATCAAATGATCCTGGCCGCTCTTGCGGTCATCCCAGTGCAGCAGGCCGTCGTTGATCTTCAGTCCGGCCACGGCAAAAACAAGCGCCGCGGACTCGGGTTTGGCCGATTTGTCGGTATCTGCTTCGCCACCACTTGCCAGCTTGTCCCAGTTGGTTTTGCCGTCTTTGAAAGTAATCAGGTTGACCTTGAGACCGTCGAGTACGACGGTGTCGGCTTCCACCTGTTTCTTCAGTAGCGGAAGCAGCTTGATACGCACCACGGCCTTGTCCACCTGCATCAGTGCGGGACTGTCCGGGTGGCCGGGATCGCTGAGTATGAGCTGGCCGGTTTTCAGGCCTAGCCACGGGTAGAACGACAAATCGATATCGCCGTCGATGACCAGCTCCATGCCGGTCTTTTCCTGCACCAGAGCGGTGATCTTTCCCTTGTAATTGTTCGGGTCGATGACTTTCGGCAGAATGATGACCGCCGCCACGAACAGCAGGCCGATAACAATGACCAGCGTGACCAGAGTCTTGAGCAGTTTATTCACGGAGCATCCCTGTATTGATGTTGTTGGTGGCCTGAATGAGCGATAATCGGCCTTGACGATCTATGGGATTCTACATGATGAAAAAAGTTTTATCTGTGTTCTGCCTTTTATCCGTATTGCCTGCTTCAGCGCCGGCCGCGGCGGAGCAATTACCGCTGTGGGAGCTGGCTTTTGGCGCTGGCGTACTGACTGCGCCCCATTACCGCGGCTCCGACGAATCCAGCACTTATCCGCACCCGTTCGTGTTTCCCGTCTACCGCGGCAAGCGGGTCAAATCTGACGAAAGCGGCATACGCGGCATCCTGTTGGCGGGGGAGAAGGCGCGCCTGATTTTCAGTATCGACGGCGGCCTGCCGGTGCGCGATGACGATAGCGCACGCGAGGGCATGCCGAAGCTGGGCGCCGTGGGGCAGATTGGCCCGATGTTGCGCATCAAGCTGTGGGAAAGGCCGCAAAACCATCAGACCCTGATACTGGACTTGCCCGTACGCGCCGCTTTTGCGGTGAATTCGGGTATCGAACACATCGGCTATACCGCCTTTCCGAAAATAGTCTATCGCCGCCGCTTCGAGCTGTTCGACAGCAAATGGAAAATGGGTCTGACCGCCGGTCTGCTCTGGGCCGATGAGGAATACCACGATTATTATTACCAGGTGGATCCCCAATATGCCACTCCTGCGCGGCCGGCTTATGACGCCAGCGCCGGATTTAACGGATCTCGCCTGATCAGTACGTTCTACCATCGGGATGAGAAAAAATTTCTCAGCTTCTATGCCCTGTATGACAATGTCAGTGGCGCGGCTTTCGAGGATTCGCCCCTGGTTACGGCCAGTGACGGCCTCACCGCCGGCTTCGTGGTTAGCTGGTTTCTGGCGAAGTCGCGGCAGCGGGTGGAAGTGGATGACTGGGAATGGAAATAATTGTTTATTGATATCTTCAATGGCGACGCCGACGGCATCTGCGCCCTGATCCAGCTGCGACTGGAGCAGCCACGCGAGGCGCAGCTGGTTACCGGCGTCAAGCGCGACATCAACCTGCTGCAGCGGGTCGACGCCGGGGCGGGCGATGAGCTGACTGTGCTGGATGTTTCCATGGCGAAGAATACGGCCGATCTGCAACGGCTGCTGGCGGCCGGGGCGCAGGTGCTTTATATCGACCACCATCTGCCCGGTGAGATACCCCAATCGCCGCTACTCGACGCTCTCATCGACACCTCGCCGGAAATCTGCACCAGCCTGCTGGTGGATCAACGTCTGGGCGGGAAATACCGGGCCTGGGCGGTGACGGCGGCCTTTGGCGACAACCTGGACGCCAGCGCGGAAGCTGCCGCGAAACCGCTGTCGCTCGGCAATGCCGACCTGCAAAGCCTGCGGCAGCTGGGCATCGCCATCAACTACAATGGCTATGGCTCCAGTGTTGCGGACCTGCATTTTGCGCCGGACCAGCTGTACCGGGAACTGGTCCGGTATGACAGTCCGCTGGATTACCTGGCTGATGCGGGCTCTTCGTGGTCGGCATTGCTTGCCGGATACGAGCAGGACATGACGCATCTGGAGGCGTTGCAACCCGATTATGCGACAGAAAAACTGGCTGTGTTCATCTTGCCCCGGGAGCCATGGTCGAAGCGGGTCAGTGGTGTGTTCGGCAACCGGCTGGCCAATGAATACCCGGACCGCGCCCATGCCGTACTGAGCCGCAACGACTCGGGCGCCTACACTGTCAGTGTGCGCGCGCCGCTGAACAATCGCGCCGGAGCAGGGGAGTTCTGTTCCTCGTTCCCCGGCGGCGGCGGCCGCGCTGCAGCCGCTGGCATCAACGACTTGCCTGTGGCGCAGTACGGCGAGTTTCTGCGGCGTTTCGAAACCGCTTTCGGGTGATTGCGGCGTTTACCCGATACTTTTTGGTTTCTTCAGAAGCGCCTAAAGCCGAAAAGCCAGCGTGGTCATGATTTTCGAGGTCAGGCCCATGATTTGTTTCACCGGCTCCGGCAGTTCCGCCGCACCGGCTTCCAGCGCCACCGTAGCGTGGTGAGCCTCATCTTCTTTCATCTGCTCCAGCACGGCGCGGCTTTTTTTGTCTGCTTCGGGCAGGCTTTGCAGATGCTCGTCCAGATGCTTTACCACCTGTCTTTCGGTCTCGGCGACAAAACCAAGGCTCCATTTGTCGCCGGCCAGTCCGGCCAGGCTGCCAATGGTGAACGAGCCGAAATACCAGAACGGCCCGAGCCAGCTTTTGTGCGTGTCGAGGGCGTTGATGCGGTTTTCGCACCAGACCAGATGATCGTTTTCTTCCTGTGCTGCCCGTTCCATGGCGTCGCGCACTTCCGGCAGTTTGGCGGTGAGCGCCTGACCCTGGTACAGGCCCTGGGCGGATACTTCGCCGGCATGATTGACGCGCATCAGATTACCGGACAGCTGTTTTTCCGCCGCGCTCAGCTCGGCTTCTTCGATGCTTTCGGCGGGGTCGGGTCTTTCGGTGGGGATGGGTTTGCCGGCAATGGTGCGCAGGGCGGTGTCCAGTTGATGGATGATCTGGTCCAGTGGTGTGTATTGGCGTTGTATGGTCTGCATGTTCATTCCCTCAGTTGTTGTGCCAGCAATGCGAGCGGATGGATCACGACCGGCGCTTTTTCCAGCTTGCCGGTGCCGGCAGCCAGCTGCAAGGCGCAGCCCACATTTGTGCTCACCACATAGTCAGGTTGCTGTTGCGCCATTGCTTCCACCTTGTCCGCCAGCAGGCTGGCGGACATTTCCGGCTGAGTCAGATGGTATACTCCAGCCGCGCCGCAACAGTATTGATTTCCGTCAAGAAATTCGATCATCAGCTCGGGAATATGCGCCAGAACCTGCGCCGGCAGAGTCGAAACCTTCAACACATTGCGCGCCGAGCAGGGTTCGTGAATGGCGGCGCTGGCCGCCAGCGGCTCGAAGGTCAGGTCTTGCAGATAGTCATCGCGGGCGATGAATTCGGTGATTTCCATGACCTTGCCAGAAAACCGTTTTGCAGCTTCCGAATCCGGCAGGTGCAGGGCGTACTCTTTCAGTTGCACGCCGCAGCCGGTGGCGGTGTGTAGAATGAAATCGTAGTTGCCCTGCAGAAACACGTCGATGTTGGTCTGCGCCAGCGCTGCCGCCTTGTCCGGTTCCCCGGTGTGCTGGTGCATGGCGCCGCAGCAGTTCTGTGATTCCGGTACGATGACTTCGTAGCCCAGCGCGGCGAGGATCTGAATCGAGGCTTCCAGTGTATCGCGGTCGATGATGCGGGCAATACAGCCGGTGAACAGGGCCACGCGGCCACGCAGTTGCTTGTCCGGCGATGTATGGACGCCGGTCAGCGGGATCACTTCCGGGATCCATGGCATTTGCCGTTCGGCTTCGTGCAGCCCGAACAGATTTAGTATATGGCTGGCGCGCACCAGCCGTTGCAGACCGCTGTTTTGGTAGAAGCGCAGAAACTTGCCAAAGGACATAAGCCGCTTTGGTCTGGCGATGAGGCCGTCCATGACATAACGTCGCACCAGTTTTTCTTTCAGGCTCATGGGCGTGCTGGCGTGAACAATGGCGCGTGCGGAATCGATCAGCTCGCCATAATGCACGTTGGAGGGGCAGGCGGCTTCACAAGCGCGGCAGGCCAGGCACAGGTCCAGATGGGATTCGAGCCGGTCGGTGAGCTCCAGATCGCCATGCACCATGGCCCGCATCAGCGAAATGCGGCCGCGCGGAGCAGCGGTTTCCTCGCGTTTCTTTCGATAGGTCGGACAATGGGGCAGACACAGGCCGCAGGCGACGCAGCGTTCCGATTCGTCCCAGGGGAAATCCTCCAGTCCTTGCAGCTTGTTGAGCGTGTTCATGTGGCGCGGAATACTCCATGTCCCGGGTTGAGAATATGCTGCGGGTCGAGTTCGTTTTTCAACTTCTGCAACCACGGCCAGGCGCTGATTTTGCCATGATAATCCAGACCCTCCGGGCCGTTTCCGCGGAATTGCAGATGAGCGCCAAACGCCTGCAGCTTTTCGCGCAGCTGGTGAATCGGCTCCGGATAATCCATGCGGCAGCGGGAGTAGGTGACGCCGCGATCGGCATAAACAATACCATCATTGGTGCCCTCCAGAGCGCATTCCAGCACCTCGGCGCCAGCCGCCGGCGGGTAGCCGATTTCGATCATGCCGCCCTGCTCGTTCAGGAAAGTGCGTGGCGCGGCCAGCAGTTCGTCCCATGCTGCATCCAGGCGTTCACCGTCATCCAGCGCAATCAGCGTCTTGCCGAGTGCCTGGAACAGGCGCGAGGTCAGCTCCCTGATGGCCAGCGGGCCGTCGTCGATGATCGCCCAGCCGAGTACTTCGGCGTCGCATAACGGCGAATCGCCAATCGTTGGAATCAGACTGGCGGGAATGGTGCCGCAGGATGCCAGCTGGACCACCTGGCTGGCTTTGAGCATGTCCTGTGCGGCAGTCTGCAGGTGAGCATAGGGCCACAGCAACATGCGTCGCTGGCGCGGAGCGGGCGTCAGGCGCACGGACAATTGCGTGAACAACCCCAGCGTTCCGTGCGCTCCCGCCAACAGTCTGGTCAGATCATAGCCGGTGACGTTTTTCACCACCTTGCCGCCGGACTGAAAAATCGAACCATCGGGCAACATGGCCTCCATGCCGATGATCTTGTCACGATTCAGGCCGAGACTGCGCGAGCGCAAACCGTTCCAGCCGCTGGCAAACAGGCCGCCGATGGTCGACTCCGGACAATCCGTATCGACAGCCAGCTCCTGGCCGTTTTCAGCAACCAGCTGGCGGATTTCGCCGATGGGTGTGCCGGCCAGCACCGTGAGAGTCATGTCTTCAGGCTGATAGTCGAGTACGCCGGAAATGTGCCTCATGTCCAGCAGCAGCGGTGTGTGTTCGCGCGCGCCGTCCATCCAGCGGTAGCAGCCCGCGCCTTCTGCGGACAGCGGCAAATGATGTCGATTGGCGGTGGAGAGTACCGCGCTGAGCTGATCCGCATTCGCCGGACTCAGGCGCAGCCGGCCGTCACCGGCGTGACGCGTTTCGCAGATATCGCTCAGAGTGTCGAAAGCGTCCATTTAAGAGGTTTTTTGTCGGAATTCGGCGCAACCGCCACGCACCGGCAGCACCTTGCCGGGATTCAGCCGCTGCTCCGGATTAAACACGCATTTGATGCGCTGCATGGTGTGCAGGGTGTCGCTGGTGAAAACCAGCGGCATGTAGCGCATTTTTTCCAGACCGATGCCGTGCTCACCAGACAGCGTGCCGCCCGCGGCGACGCAGGCTTCGATGATTTCCCCGCCGGCCAGTTCCACTTTTTCCTGCTCTCCGCTCTGGTTGCGGTCGAACAGTATCAGCGGGTGCAGATTGCCGTCGCCGGCGTGAAACACATTGACGATGGTAACCTCGTGTTTTTCCGAGATGGCGGCTATTTCATCCAGTACGTCCGCCAGCCGGGTGCGGGGAATGACGCAATCGTGCAGATAGTAATGCGGCTTGATGCGAGCGACCGCGCCAAAAGCGTTCTTGCGGCCTTTCCACAACAGGGCCTGCTCATCAGTGTCGGTGGCAGTTTTTTCAAAGCAAGCGCGGTTGTCGCGGGCAATTTTCAGTATGCGTTTGGCAGTGCCTTCCAGGGTGTTGGCGATGCCGTCGATTTCGATCAGCAGTACGGCGCCGGCGTCCACCGGATAGCCGCAGTGGACGAATTCCTCCACTGCGCGGGTAATGCCCTGATCCATCATTTCCATAGCCGCGGGCAGGATGCCGGCAGCGACTATATCGGAAACGGTTTGGGCACCGTCGCGTACGCCGGGAAAGCCCAGCAGCAGGGTCTGGATTTCTTCCGGTTTGCGCGTCAGTCGCACCAGTATTTTGGTGACGATGCCGACGGTGCCTTCCGAGCCGACCACGAAACCGCG
>QOAV01000101.1 GCA_003972845.1 Gammaproteobacteria bacterium | reverse complement strand
CGGCGGCGTGATCAGGTAGGCGTAGGCCAGATGGTGCGACCGGCCGACGCGGCCGCGCAGCTGGTGTAACTGCGCCAGGCCAAATTTGTCGGCGCGGTTGATGAGCATGGTGTTGGCGCTGGGTATGTCGATGCCGCTTTCGATAATGGTGGAGCACACCAGCACATTGAAACGCTGATGGTAGAAGTCCTGCATGACGCGCTCCAGCTGGCGTTCGCGCATCTGGCCGTGGGCGCTGCGTATTTCAGCCTGAGGAACCAGTTGCTGCAGGCGTTCGACCATATTGTCCATGGTTTTGACGTCGTTGTGCAGGAAATAGACCTGGCCGCCGCGGCGCAGTTCACGCACGATGGCTTCGCGCAGCAGGCTGTCGCGCCATTCGGTGACAAAGGTTTTTACCGCCAGCCGGCCCTGGGGCGGGGTGCCGATGATGGAAATGTCGCGCAGACCGGACAGAGCCATATTGAGTGAACGCGGTATGGGCGTGGCGGTGAGGGTGAGTATGTCCACTTCCGAGCGCAGTTTTTTCAGCGCCTCCTTGTGGCGCACGCCGAAACGGTGTTCCTCGTCGATGATGATCAGGCCCGGATTCCTGAGTTTGACATCTTTTTGCAACAATCGGTGGGTGCCGATGACAATATCCACCTTGCCCGAGGCCAGTCCCTCGAGTACGGCCAGGGCTTCCTTTTTGCTCTGGAATCGCGACAGCAGTTCGATGCGAAACGGCAGCTCGGCAAAACGATCGAGGAAATTCTGGAAATGCTGGCCCGCCAGCAGGGTGGTGGGGGCAAGTATGATGACCTGTTTACCACCGTAGGCGGCGAGAAAGGCGGCGCGCAGGGCGATTTCGGTCTTGCCGAAGCCGACATCACCACAC
Source organism: Gammaproteobacteria bacterium (assembly GCA_003972845.1). Taxonomy (GTDB): domain Bacteria; phylum Pseudomonadota; class Gammaproteobacteria; order QOAV01; family QOAV01; genus QOAV01. The sequence continues at coordinate 7,702 of QOAV01000101.1, read as the reverse complement.
ACCAGCCGGTCCATGGGGCGGTCGGATTCCATATCGTCCAGCACGTCCCCGATGACTTTTTCCTGATCGGGGGTTTCCTCGAATGGGAATTTGGCGGCGAATTCGGCATAGGCGTCGTCGCGCACGGTGAAGGCATGGCCGCGCCGCGCCGCGCGGCGGGCATGGATTTCCAGCAGTTCGGCGGCAGCGTCATGGGCTTTCTGCCGCGCCTTGCGTTTGGCCCTCGCCCAGACTTCACCGCCCAGCTTGTGCAGCGGCGCGCTGTCGGGATGTGCGCCCACATAGCGGCTGATGAGTTGCAACGACAGCACCGGCACGTAGAGCTTGTCGCCGTCACGGTACTCCAGGGTCAGGTACTCGCCCTCAATGTCGCCCACGGTCATGGTGGTGAGGCCCAGATAACGCCCGACGCCGTGTTCCTCGTGTACCACCGGGTCGCCCACTTTCAGCTCCGCCAGCGAGCGGATCATGGCATCGCTGTCACGGGTCTTGCGTCCGCGACGGCGGCGCTGCATGACTTTTTCGCCGTAGAGCTGCTTTTCCGTGACAATGGAAATGGCGGGCTGATCCATCAGCAGACCGTTATCCATGCGCGCCATGGTGATGCCGAAACCGGTATCTGTATCGGTATCGACAAAGGCTTTCCAGTCAGCCACTGGCGCCGGGTGAAGGCCGTAGTCGCCCAGAATCTGCAGCAGCACCTCGCGCCGGCCCGGCGATTCCGCCACCAGCAGTACGCGGCCGCCAAAGCCCTGCACATAATCCACCAGCGGCGCGTAAGGCCGTTCGTGTTTGTCCTGCACGCTAATCAGTGGCGGCGCGCTCACCGGGAAAGTGCGCTTGCCGCCCTTTGCCGCATCCTGGAACACGTCCATGCTGATACGGGCGTGGCTGGCGATCGCATCATGCAGCTCGGCTTGTTGCAGGAACAGCTCCTGCGGCGGCAGTGCGGGCCGGTCGGGATCGAGTTTCGCCATGTCATAGCGCTCGCTGGCGTCCCGGAACCAGTCCGCTGCAGCTGGCTCCAGGCCTTTCTCGGTGATGTATAGCGTGGCATCCGGCGCGTAGTCGAACAGTGTGGCGGTGCTGTCCATGAACAGCGGCAGGTAGAATTCCAGCCCCGAGGGCAGATTGCCCTTGCTGATCTGGTTGTACAGCGGCGAAGCTTGCGGGTCGCCCTCAAAACGCTGGCGGAAATTCTTGCGGAAGCGTTTGATAGCTTCATCCGTGGTGGCGAATTCGCGTGCCGGCAGCAGGCGAATTTCCTCCACTTTGTCAGTGGAAAGCTGGGTTTCCGGGTCGAAGCTGCGGATGCTGTCCACTTCATCGCCGAACAGGTCGATGCGATAGGGACGTTCGCTGCCTGCGGGGAACAGGTCGATGATGCCGCCGCGCACGGCGAATTCACCCGGTTCCATGACCTGGTTAACGCAGTCGTAAGAGGCCGTGGTGAGTTGCTCGCGCAGAGCCTCGATATCAAGCCGGTCGCCGGTCTGGATGATGAAGGTATGCGCGGCGATAAAATCAGCCGTGGCAGTGCGCAGCATCACCGCGGACAGTGGCGCGACAATGATGCCTTTCTCCAGTCTTGGCAGGCTGTACAGGGTCAGCAGGCGCTGGGAAATGATTTCCTGATAGGGTGAAAAGGCGTCATAGGGCAGACATTCCCAGTCCGGAAACGGCAAGATGGGCAAATCTTCGCCGGCCGCGTAAAAACGCAGCTCTTGTTCCAGCTGCTGCGCCGACCGCGTGTCCAGCGTCATGAGAATGACGGGTCCATCGTGGCTTTTTGCCGCCTGTACGGTTGCAAGTCCGCGAGAGCTTCCATACAGTCCGTCCCATTGAATCTTTTTGCCGGGCTCGGGCAGCGGCGGGGCGAGCAGTGAATGCAGTTGGCGGGACATGATTGACAGCTGTTGGAAACGGGCGCGGATTGTAGCCCTTAACATGGAGCAAATGAAGGCGTGAACGGCGGGCAGGCGAAAATCTGGGCGATCATTCCGGCGGCCGGCGCGGGTTCGCGCATGCACAGTGAACGCCCCAAGCAGTACCTGAAAATCGGCGGCGAATATGTGCTTTCGCATACTTTGCGGCGCTTGTTGACCCATCCGCGCATCGACGGCGTCATGGTGGTGATTTCGCCCGGGGACGCATACTGGCACGCATGGCAACCGGATTTCCCGAAACTCATGGGCATTACCGCCGGCGGAGCGGAACGCGCGCATTCGGTGCTCAACGGTCTGCACGCCCTGCGCAGCCATGAGCAGCCGCAGGACAGCGACTGGGTGCTGGTGCATGATGCGGCGCGGCCCTGTTTGCGGCATGAAGATATTGACCGGCTGCTGGACGAGGTTGACGATTTGCAGGCGGGCGGCATACTGGCATCGCCGGTCAGTGATACCATCAAGCAGGCCGATGACCATCACCGGATTACCGCCACCGTGCCCAGAGAGGATCTGTGGCGGGCGCAGACGCCGCAGATGTTCGGTCTGAAAGCGCTGACGCATGCGCTGGAAAATGCTCTGCTGGCGGAAGTGGCCGTGACCGACGAGGCCAGCGCCATTGAATATGCCGGTGGCCGGCCGAAGCTGGTGCGCGGGCATAGCGACAACATCAAGATCACGCTGCCGGGCGATCTGGATCTGGCGGCATTCATCATGCGCCAGCAAACGGAGAATAGTTCATGAGAATCGGACAGGGTTATGACGTACACGCGTTCGAGCGGGGCCGCGCTCTGGTGATCGGTGGCGTGCAGATTGAGCATGATCGCGGTCTGGCCGGGCATTCCGATGCGGATGTGCTGCTGCATGCCATTTGCGATGCCTGTCTGGGTGCGGCCGGGTTGGGCGACATTGGCCGCCATTTCCCTGACAGCTCCCATGAATTCAAGGACATCGACAGCCGCATCCTGCTGCGGCGTGTGGCGCAGACCCTGCTGGAGAACGGCTGGCGGCTGGGAAACCTGGACAGCACCATCATTGCCGAGCAGCCCAGAATGTCGCCGCACATCGCTGACATGGCGGAGAATATAGCAGTGGATCTGGGCGTTGCCGCGGAGCGCATCAATGTGAAGGCGACGACTACGGAAAAACTGGGGTTTGAGGGACGCGGCGAAGGCATAGCGGCGCAGGCCGTAGTGCTGCTGGAGCCGGTGGATGCGCCGGAAACGGCCGCCTTCGGCGTGGACGCGGATGTTTTTACGGAGTAGCAATGACTGACAGCATTACCATTACCCGGCCCGACGACTGGCATTTGCACCTGCGCGATGGCGCCGCCATGGCGTCGGTCGCAGGGCATACGGCCGAGCGCTTCGCCCGCGCCATCATCATGCCCAATCTGCAGCCGCCGGTAACCACCACCGCGCTGGCCCTGGCCTATCGCCAGCGCATACTCGACGTCTTGCCCGCCGATGCCGGTTTCGAGCCGCTGATGACCCTGTACCTGACCGACAATACCGAGCCTGCCGAAATTGCCCGCGCCTGTGAGTCAGGCAAGGTGGCGGCAGTGAAATATTATCCGGCCGGAGCCACCACCAATTCCGATGCCGGCGTTACCCGTATCGAAAACACCTATCCGGTGCTGGACGCCATGGCGGAAGCCGGCATGCCTTTACTGGTGCATGGGGAAGTGGTGGATGGAGAAGTGGATATGTTTGACCGCGAGGCGGCGTTCATCGACCATGTGCTTTTGCCACTGACGCGGCGCTTCGACCGGCTTAAAATTGTGTTCGAGCATATCACCACGAGCCAGGCGGTGGATTTCGTGCTGGACGCCTCCGAGCGGGTGGCGGCCACCATCACGCCGCATCACCTGCTGCTGAATCGCAATGCCCTGTTCAGCGGCGGCTTGCGGCCGCATCATTACTGCCTGCCGGTGCTGAAACGGGAGCGCCACCGCCAGGCTTTGCTGGATGTGGCCATTTCCGGCAGCCCGAAATTCTTTCTCGGCACCGACAGCGCTCCCCACGCCCGCAGTGCCAAGGAAAGCGCCTGCGGCTGCGCCGGCATCTACAGCGCCCACGCCGCCATCGAGCTGTATGCCGAAATTTTCGATCAGGCCGGAGCGCTGGACCAGCTTGAGGGCTTTGCCTCGTACCACGGCCCGGATTTCTACGGACTGCCGCGCAACGAGGACAATATCACCCTGCTGCGGCAGGACTGGCAGGTTCCTTCCAGCTATGATTTTGGCGACGACTCGGTCGTGCCCCTGCGCGCCGGTCAGCCCATACGCTGGCGCATACAGACATGACGCCATCGGCCGCGATCATGCCGCTTCCGGTTTACGCATCGAGATTACCCAAACGCCACCGATGACCAGCACTACGCCGGCCAGTTGCGCCGGCGTAATCTGCTCGCCCAGCAGCCAGTTCGCCATCACCAGTGTGGCGATGGGGCCGAGCCCGGAAACGATGGACGCCTGTTCGCTGCCCAGCCGCTTCAGACCCGCCGCCATCAGAAACGACGGCAGCACGGTGGAGAAGATGGCGATCACCAGAGCCAGTTTGTACACCGCCGGTTCCAGTACCGTTATGGCGTCGAGCGGGTGAGTGAGCGCAAAATGGGTCATGATGGCGGCGCTGGACACCAGCATGGACAGGGCGGTAAAGCGCACGGAGCCGATGTTTCGCATCATCGCGTGACTGCCAATGACAAACAGCGCAAATGTGAAAGCGCTGGCGAACACCAGACTGCTGCCGAGAGCCAGATTGGCGCCCGCGCCGGCGCTGGAGGCAAATACCATGGCAATGCCCGCATAGCTCAGGGCCAGGGCAATCCAGACCGCCTTGCCGATGGACTTGCGGTAAAACAGCGCCGACAGAATCACCACCATGGACGGATAGAGATACAGAATCATGCGTTCCAGTCCCACGGGGATGTAGAGCAGTCCGTTCAGATCCAGCCACGATGCCAGATAATAACCAGTCAAACCCAGCAGGATGAGCGGCGCCATGCGCACACCGTGCAGGGCGCCGCGCCCGGTGCCGGCCAGCCAGACCAGTGCGGTCAGGTAAAAAGGCGCTGACAGCAGCATGCGCAGGGTCATCAAGGTGACCGGATCGACGCGCTGGTGATCGCCGTAGGCCAGCTTGATGAACACGCCCTTGGAGGCAAAGCCGAGCGCGCCGATGATGACGAAAACCAGTGCGGTGTTTGTCGAAAATTTACTGTTGTTCATGTCCTTGTTGCCGGTGGCGGACAGAACACGGTTCAGCGGTGCTGGATTTCGGGGAAGGAAAACCGGGGCAGGGCGGTGAACCGCGTCTGCCCGGTATGATTATGAGATCAAAGGGAGCAGACTGCCGGGCGCGTTAGCGCCAGCAGCCAGAGTTTGCCTTGCTGATTGATCGGGAAATATTTCATGCACGGCAAGACTAGTATTGGCCGCTCGAAAAATCAACCGGCGTCAGATCCCTTTTGCCATGCCCGGCCGGCGGCCGGAATGTGAGGTTTGTCACATTATTTGGCGGGGTTGGGGTTATAATCGGCGGCGCATGAATAATAATAAATTGTCCCTGCTGCAGATTTCAGATTTTCATCTTTTTTCCGATCCCCGCGCCGAGTTGATGGGTTTAAATACCCACGACTCGCTCGATTCAGTGCTGAGCCATATCCGCTCAGGTAATCGCAAGCCGGACCTGATCATCGCTTCGGGTGATCTGGTTCATGACGGTTCCAGCGCTGGCTATCAGCGTATGGAAAAAATGCTGGGCTCTCTGCCGGCGCCGGTATATTGCATGCCGGGGAACCACGACGATAAACAGCGATTACGGGATCTGCTGGGTCGACAGTGCAGCGACCGGCACAATGTCTGCGCGCCGAATAGAGTCGATCTGGACGGATGGCGCCTGATTCTGCTGGATACGGTTGTCAATGGCGAAAAATATGGCCACATTTCCACACAGGAGCTACACCGGCTGGAACAGGAGCTGGATAGCGCTGCTGACAGACAAATACTGATTTTCCTGCACCACCAACCTGTACCCGCCGGCAGCGCCTGGCTGGACAGCATGCAGGTGAAGAATGCCGAGGCGTTGTTCGATATTGTCGACAGTTTCAGTCCTGTGCGCGCCATTGCCTGGGGTCATGTGCATCAGGCTTTCGAGGGTGAGCGCAACGGCGTCAGGCTGTTTTCCACGCCATCCACCTGTATCCAGTTCGCGCCCGCATCAGAACGGTTTGCGCTGGACCAAACGCCACCGGGCTGGCGCTGGTTTGAACTGGGCCCGGATGGCCGGCTGGACTCCGACGTTGAGCGCCTGCAAACCCTGCCGCAGTGCGATCACTCGGCGGAGGATGCGCAGGGTTACTCGTAACCGGACGCCATCCAGCGCGGCATGAACGCCGCGCTGCGAAGCCTGCGGATGATGTTCAGATTCTTTCGCCGGTTTCCTGTTCCGTCTGATCCAGTTCCTTTTGCAGCTCTTTGAGCTTGGCGTTGAGATCCTGAATGGCCTGTTTCATGGATTCGGCCAGGGTTTTTGAACTTTCACGAGAGAGTTGTTCCATTTCCTTCTGGATTTCCGGCAGTTGTTCCTGCAATTCCTCCACGCCTTTGGTCAGATCTTTTTGCAGTTTTTCGCTGCCCTGTTTCATGGTCTGGCCGAGGGTCGAGGACAGCTCGGTGATGGATTGCTCGATTTCAGGCGCCATCTGCTCCCAGTTATTCTGCAGTTCTTTCACCGAGGTTTCGCCCAGGCTTTGCAGTTGTTGCGTGATTTTCGGCAACATGTCGGACAATTTGCCCATGGTCTGATCCAGACCCTGGGTGAAAGTGCGGGCCAGTTCCTCCAGCGTTTCAGCCAGGGAATTGTTGCCGCCGCGAGTGAGATGATTCCATGTCTGTTGCCAGTCCACGCGCCAGCCTTTTTCGGTTTTTACCAGATAGGTCTGGAAATCGATGGGTTTTTCGCTGCCGTCCTCGTTTTTTTTGATGATGGTTGTCGCTACCGCGGCGGCGTCTCCTTTCAATGTCACTTCGCCAATTTTAAGCTCCGACTTTTGGGATGCCTCATTCAGCGGCTTGATCTGTTGCTTCGGATCAGTGGTCAGCATCGCGGCTTTGGCGGTATCGCCTGCCTGCATGGCCTCCCAGAAAGCCAGGGCGACTTCGTCCGGGGTTTTTGGGCCGCCGCACGCCGCCAGTACAGTCGCCAGCGAGACGCCAACCAGCAGTTTGCCAATCAGTTTCAATGTTTTCATATTGCTATCCCCACTTGGAGTTTTCGTTTTGTTTCCACCAGTTTAACACAAGCTTTTCGGACGATTCGCCCAGCACGCCAGCAAGTTTTTCGCCCAGTGTTTTCTTGCCGGCGTATTTTACCAGGTACAGGTCATGATCCTTGCTGCGTTCCAGCAGCCAGTCGTCACTGGTCTGTATCGAATCCACCAGCTTCAGGTCCAGCGCCCGGGAGCCGTACCAGTGTTCACCGGTAGCGATTTTTTCGATGTCCACCACCGCACGGTGTTGCGCCACGAACTGTTTGAACAGCTCGTGGGTTTCTTCCAGTTCTTCCCGCATCTTTTCCCGGTCCTCTTCTGAGTTTTCGCCAAACATGGTGACGGTACGCTTGTATCGGCCGGCCTTGAACTCTTCCATGGCAATGCCATGGCGGTCCAGCATCTTGTGAAAATTCGGAATCTGCGCCAGCACACCGATGGAGCCGACTATGGCGAATGGCGCGGCGACTATATGATCGGCAATG
>QOAV01000102.1 GCA_003972845.1 Gammaproteobacteria bacterium | reverse complement strand
GCTCACCATCGAAGCTGTGGTTCTGCCCGGCAAGGGCAAGCAGCTCTATACCGGCAAGCTTGGCGAGGTCATGCAGGAATCCATTCAGTCAGCCAAGACTGTGGTCAGAAATCGGGCCAGCTCGCTGGGAATCGATGAGGATTTTTACGAAAAATTCGATATTCATGTACACGTCCCGGAAGGGGCGACGCCAAAAGACGGTCCCAGTGCGGGTGTCGGTATGTGTACGGCCATAGTCTCTTCCCTGACCAAAATCCCGGTTCGCGCGGATGTCGCCATGACCGGTGAAATTACCCTGCGTGGCGAAGTGCTTCCCATCGGCGGGCTTAAGGAAAAGCTGCTGGCGGCTCACCGTGGCGGCATCAAGACGGTGCTTATTCCCAGTGAAAACGAAAAGGATTTGCAGGATATTCCCGACAATGTCAAACAGGATCTGACAATCAAGCCGGTCAAATGGATAGACCAGGTCATTGATCTGGCCCTGGAGTCGGCGCCGAAGCCGGCAAAAAGCTCGGAACCCACTCGTGCCGGCGGCGTAAAAAAAACGGGGAAAAGAGCGGGTTCCAGCGCTGTAACCAAGCATTAACGCCCTTTTAAGTGAATTCTCCGTGTTTCGGTCGGGTACTTCTTGACACTTGATTTACCCGGCTGATATAACGGCCATCCACATCGCTTAAGGGATAGGGGGGAGCCTCGTACTTAGAGCATGAAGGAACCACAAAAGTAAACTACAAGGAACAAGGAACTGAGGGTAAAATTATGAATAAAAGTGAACTGATTGATGAAATTGCTGATTCCGCCGACCTGTCTAAAGCAGCCGCTGGTCGTGCTCTGGACGCCACAACTGACGCGATTGCAAAGGCTTTGAGTAAAGGCGATACCGTGGCGCTGGTCGGCTTTGGTACCTTCTCTATTTCCGAGCGCGCAGCACGCAAGGGACGCAATCCCCGTACTGGCGAAGAGATCATGATTTCAGCCTCAAAAACCCCCAAATTTAAGGCTGGCAAAGCCCTGAAAGATGCAGTAAAGTAGCGCGCCTTTCACGGGTGCTTAGCTCAGCTGGGAGAGCATCGCCCTTACAAGGCGAGGGTCGGGGGTTCGATCCCCTCAGCACCCACCAAACACCTGGAGCGGTAGTTCAGTTGGTTAGAATACCGGCCTGTCACGCCGGTGGTCGCGGGTTCGAGTCCCGTCCGCTCCGCCATCCTGAAGATGAAATGAAGGCCGCACTGTGTGTGGCCTTTTCTTGTTCGGGAACCGTCGCTTCGACGTCTGCTGTGAACACTATTTAAGACACGGGCCAATGCTTACATCCATACGAGAAAATATATCAGGCTGGATCGCCTGGCTGATCGTCATTCTGATATCCATTCCGTTTGCCCTGTGGGGAGTGAATTCCTACTTCGAGGCGCAATCGACCGTGGTGGTGGCAAAAGGCGATGGCGTCAAGATTACCGACCGTCAGCTGAAAAGCGCCCTGGACCGTCAGGCGGAAATCATACGCAGCCAGTTTGGACCAAAAGCGGCGGCGCAGACGGTGGAAAAACCCGCTTTCAGGCAACAGGTTCTGGATAGCCTGATCGAGCGACAGTTGTTGCGCGAGGATATTGCCGACAACGGCTTCCGGTTGTCGGACGCGCAGCTCAATGCCGCCATTCAGGGTACGCCTGATTTTCAGGTGAATGGCAAGTTCTCGGCGGAAAAATATGCCCGGCTGGTGAGCACCAACCGCAGTTCGCCGGCGCAGTACGAAAACAGCATCCGCGCCGAGCAGGCCATGCAGCAGGTAGCTGCCGGCTATGAGAAATCGGCGATAGTCGTCCCTTCCCGCTTGAACCAGTTATTGGCGCTGAAAGGGCAGCAACGGGACATGCAGTATGCCCTGTTCGAGCCGTCCCTGTACCGGGATTCGGTGCAGATCAGCGAGCAGCAGGTTCGCCAGCAGTATGACGCCAGCAAGGAAAGCTACCGTTCTCCCGAGATGGTCAGCGTGGACTACGTGGTGTTGTCCATTCCCGAATTGGCGAAAACCATTCAGCCAGCCGAGGAAAAGCTCAGGGAATATTACGAAGAGAACAAGGATCAGTTTCGCAGCGAAGAGCAGCGCAAGGCCAGTCACATTCTGGTTGCGGCGACCGGCGATGACGAAGCGGCCTGGAACAAGGCGAAGGAAAAAGCCGCTCAACTGGCGGAACAGGCCAGGCAGGGCGGAGATTTTTCCGCTCTGGCGTCTGAAAATTCCGATGACCCGGGTTCTGCTAAAAAGGGCGGAGATCTGGGTTTCTTCGGCAAAGGCGCGATGGCGCCGGAATTCGAGAAAAAGGTTTTCTCCATGCAGCAGGGAGAGATTTCCGAGCCGGTGAAAACCCCGTTTGGCTACCATGTCATCAAGCTGGAGGAGATCCGGCCGGAAGCGGTAAAAAGCTTCGATCAGGTGCGCGATAAAATACTCCAGGCCGTGCGCAAGGAGCAGGCCGAGAACCAGTTCTACGAACTGGCCGAGGTGCTGAACAACACGGTGTACGAACAACCCGACAGCCTGGAGCCAGCCGCCGAGGCCATCAACGCCAAGGTGAAAACCAGTGAGCTGTTTGATCGAAACGGTGGCAAGGGTCTGTTCTCCAACCCAAAAATAGTCGACGCGGCGTTTTCCGAGCAGGTGCTGAACGAAGGCATCAACAGCGATACCGTAGAAGCGGACAACGAAACACTGGTGGCTTTGCGCATCAAAAAACGTCAGCAATCAGTAATCCAGCCTTATGAGGCAGTGAAGCAGCAGATCCGGCAACAACTCATTACCGAAGCCGCCGCCGGCATGGCCAAAGAAAAAGCGGCGGCCATGGTCAAGTCCCTGCTGGCGGGCGCAGACTGGTCCGGGCTGGTGCAGCAGAATGGCGTTCAAAGCAAACAGGAACCGGCATTGACCCGCGACAAGGATCTGGGGTTTGGCGGAAAACTGACCGCAAGCGTTTTCAGAATGCCTGCGCCAGCGAGCGGCAAGCCCTCGGCTCAAAGCATTGATCTGGCGGACAAGGGCCAGGCCGTGGTCAAGCTGAACCAGGTTACCGACGCCGACCCGGCCAAGGCCGCTGAAGCCGATGTGGCGCGGATCAAGTCCGTACTGCAGTCACGTTTTGGCGCCGAATTCTTTACCGCTTATCGCAAGGCCTTGCGCCAGAATGCGGATATCGAGCTGAATATTCCCGAATAGTTTTTTCAGTTTTCCAGCCAGCCCGGGCCGATGCCGACAGTATTGAAGCCGCCGTCCACATAAGTGATTTCACCGGTGATGCCGGAAGCCAGGTCCGAGCACAGAAAGGCGGCGGTATTGCCCACTTCGTCGATAGTCACGCCGCGCCCCAGTGGCGTGCTTTTCTCGTAAAATTTCATCATTTCCTTGAAACCCTTGATGCCCATGGCGGCAAGAGTCTTGATCGGCCCCGCCGATATGGCGTTGACCCTGATGCCTTCCGGGCCGAGGCTTTGCGCCATGTAGCGCACATTGGCTTCGAGGCTGGCCTTGGCCAGCCCCATGACGTTATAGCCCGGCATGGATCGCACGGAGCCGATATAGGTCAGTGTCAGCAAGGCGCCCTGACGGCCCTGCATCATGGGCTTGCCGGCCTTGGCCAGAGCCGCGAAGGAGTAGGAGCTGATTTCGTGCGCTATATTGAAACCTTCGCGGGTGACGGCGTCCAGATACAGGCCTTCCAGTTCATTGCGCGGGGCGAAGCCCACCGAGTGTATGATGATGTCCAGGCCGTCCCATTGCCTGCCCAGTTCGGCGAACACGTCGCTGATCTGTTCGTCACTGGCGACATCGCAGGGAATGACCATGGACGCATCGGTTTGCGCCGCCATCTTGTCCACGCGGGTTTTCAGCTTTTCGGTCTGGTAAGTGTAGGCCAGTTCGGCGCCTTCGCGGTGCATGGCCCTGGCGATACCCCAGGCAATGGAGCGTTCGCTGGCGGCGCCGACAATCAGCGCCTTCTTTCCTTCAAGAAAACCCATGTTCTTTCCTCGTAGTGATTGGGGTGTACCTTAAAACAAGCATGATCGAATTTAAACTATGAAATGACAGCGCGAACACTGGTAGAATCCCGCGCAGATTCTTATTGAGGGCCGTGAGTGCTTGTTCGATCGATGCGGGGCTGGTTTCTGTTCCGATTCCTGATGCTGTGCATTCTGGTTTCCGCTGCTCCGCTGGAGGCTGCGTGGAACAATCCCTATCCGCCACAGGAAAGCACCCAAAACATTTTTTACAGTTCTTTTGGCGAGCGCCCCAATCATCTGGATCCGGCACGCTCGTACAGCTCCAACGAGATTACTTTCACCGGCCAGATTTATGAGCCACCGCTGCAGTACCACTATCTGAAACGGCCCTACGAGCTGATACCGCTGGCGGCGGAATCCATGCCGCAGACCATTTATCTGGATGCACAGAGTCAGCCGCTGGGCGATCATCCTGCCCCGGAAAGCATTGCCTATACCCTGTACCGGATCAGTATCCGGCCGGGCATTCTGTATCAACCCCATCCGGCTTTTGCCCGGGACGTATTCGGTGCGCCCAGTTATCTGGACATGGGGCGCAAACGTTTGCGCGGTATGAACAAGCTGTCGGACTTCAGGGAAACCGGCACGCGCGAACTGGTGGCCTCGGATTATGTCTATGAAATCAAACGCCTGGCGCATCCCGCCCTGCAATCGCCCATATTCGGCTTGATGTCGGAGTATATTGTCGGCCTTGCGGATTATGCAAAGACGTTGCAAACAGCCTGGGATGCGTTGAAAAAGAAAAAGGGCGAGAATGCTTTTCTGGATTTGCAGCGCTATGATCTTGAAGGCGTTCGGGCCACCGGTCGATACACCTACGAAATCAAGATTTACGGCAAATATCCGCAAATGAAGTACTGGCTGGCGATGCCTTTTTTTGCGCCCATGCCGCCGGAGGCGGACCGGTTCTATTCCCAGCCCGGGATGAAACAGAGGAACATTACCCTGGACTGGTATCCGGTCGGCACCGGTCCATACATGCTGACAGTGAACAATCCGAACCGGAAAATGGTGCTGGAGCGCAATCCGAACTTTCGCGGTGAACCGTATCCCTCGGAAGGCGAACCGGGCGATGCGGAACAGGGACTTCTGAAAATGGCGGGTAAAAGCATGCCGTTCATCGACAAGGCGGTATACAGCCTGGAAAAAGAGGCGATCCCGCAATGGACCAAGTTCTTGCAGGGCTATTACGATGTCTCCGGCATCAATTCCGACAGTTTTGACCAGGCCATCCAGTTCGGCGCCCAGGGCGATGTGGGTCTGACGCCGAACATGCGGGAAAAGGGCATCAAGCTGAAAACCACGGTGCAATCATCCATATTCTATCTCGGCTTCAACATGCTCGACCCGGTGGTTGGCGGTAATTCCGAGCGCGCAAAGAAACTGCGCCAGGCCATTGCCATTGCCGCTGATTATGAAGAATATATCGCCATATTTTCCAATGGCCGCGGCATCCCCGCGCAGGGTCCGATTCCCCCGGGTATTTTTGGCTACCGCGAGGGTAAACAAGGCATCAATCCACTGGTCTATGACTGGATCGACGGCAAGGCGGTGCGCAAGCCGTTGACCGAGGCTCTGCGGCTGATGAAGGAAGCCGGCTATGAGAACGGCATCGATGCGCAAACCGGAAAGCCGCTGACCCTGTATTTTGACGTCACGGCCACCGGCCCGGACGACAAGGCGGTGCTGGACTGGTGGCGCAAGCAGTTTGACAAGCTGCATATCAATCTGGTGATTCGCAACACCACCTATAACCGCTTTCAGGAAAAAATGCTCAAAGGTACGGAACAGCTGTTTCGCTGGGGCTGGAATGCAGATTATCCGGACCCGGAGAATTTTCTGTTTTTGCTCTACGGGCCCAACAAAAAGGTGGGGAAAGGCGGGGAGAATGCCGCCAATTACGAAAATGCGGAGTTCGACGCCCTGTTCGTGAAAATGAAAAACATGGATAACGGCCCCGAGCGGCAGGCGATTATTGACCGCATGGTGGACATCGTGCGCCGCGACTCGCCCTGGCTTTGGGGCATCAACCCGAAAAGCTTTGCTCTCTACCATGCCTGGTACGGTAACGCCAAGCCCAACCTGATGGCGAACAACGGCCTCAAGTACAAGACCATCGACGCAAAGCTGCGTCATGACCGGCGCGAGCAGTGGAACCAGCCGGTCCTGTGGCCGCTGTTTGCCGCGCTGGCGCTGATCATCGCCTTTCTTGTTCCCGGCTTCATCGGCTGGTGGCGGCGCGAACACGGGGCGAACCTGTGATTTCCTATATCATCCGGCGGCTGCTGTACGCTATCCCGATCCTGATCGGCGTCAATATCATCACTTTTGTGCTGTTCTTCGTGGTGAACTCGCCGGACAACATGGCGCGCATGCATCTGGGCATGAAACATGTCACGCCGGAAGCGGTGCAGCAATGGAAGCACGAACACGGTTACGACAAGCCGCTGATCTACAATGCGCAGCAGCAGGGCGCAAAAAAGCTTACCGACACGATTTTCTACAACAAGTCCGTGAAGCTGTTCGCTTTCCGCTTCGGCCAGTCCGACAGCGGCCGCAACATTGCCTACGACATCCGCCAGCGCATGTGGCCCAGTCTGTCCATTGCCCTGCCGACTTTCATGGTCGGGCTGTTGCTGAATATCACTCTGGCTCTGCTGCTGGTGTTTTTCCGTCATACCTATATCGATTTCTGGGGTGTGGTGACTCTGGTGGTGATGATGTCCATCTCGTCGCTGTTCTATATCATCGGCGGCCAGTATCTGGTGGGCAAGCTGCTGCATCTGGTGCCCATATCGGGCTATGGTGAAGGCGGGAACGTGTGGAAATTCCTGATTCTGCCGGTGGTCATCGGCGTGGTTTCAGGCATCGGTGGCGGTACCCGCTGGTATCGCACCATTTTCCTCGAGGAAACCGGCAAGGACTATGTGCGCACCGCCCGCGCCAAGGGCGTTTCAGAGCTGCGCGTCTTGTTCCGGCATGTTTTGAAAAACGCCATGATTCCCATACTCACCGGCGTGGTCGTGGTGATTCCCATGCTGTTCATGGGCAGCCTCATTCTGGAGTCCTTTTTCGGCATACCCGGCCTCGGCAGCTATACCATCGACGCCATCAACAAGCAGGACTTCGCCATCGTGCGCGCCATGGTGTTCCTGGGTTCGGTGCTGTACATCGTCGGCCTGATTCTGACCGATATATCCTACACTCTGGTTGATCCGCGGGTGCGGCTGGAATGATTACCGGCATGATGTTTCACCCGTATTTTCTGTGGACCGATACGCTGTTCTGGGTGCTGGTTGTGGTGGCTGCGTCATTCGCCATCTATGCGTCGCGCAAGCCCCATTTGCGCGTTCCCTGGCGACAGGTGGCGCGCAGCAAAACCGGCGCGGTATCCGCCATCGTGCTGCTGGCCTTCCTGCTCGTCGCCATGCTGGACTCGGTGCATTTCCGGCCGGATATTGCCAATGGTCAGGGCGGGCAGGTGGCGGGCAATCAGGTGCTCAGCGTGCTGGACTATCTGACGGCGGACATGCGCAAGCATGTGGAACGTACCTATTCGGCGCCTTTCGCCACGCATTCCTTTGAAAAGGAAACGGTGGATGTCAACGGCGTGAGCAGACGCATCAATCCGCCGCTGCAATGGGGTGGCCGCCACCTGTCGGCGCAACAGGACAAATGGCGGGATGTGTTGCAGAAGTCCGCCCGCGCTGGCGTCACCGGCGTCATTATCTGGGCGGCGCTAGCGGTATTGCTGGTTTTGGCCATCAGCGCGCATCGCAGGCAATCGCCGGTGCAAGTGACCAGCCATATACTCAGGGGCCGCACCGAACTGCCCTGGCGCACGATACTGCTGACACTGCTGGTGGTGATTTCCAGCGTGGTGATATTGTATGAACTGAGCAGGTTCTATCACGTATTTGGCACCGACAAGGTAGGCAAGGATGTGTTGTTGCAGTCGGTGAAAAGCATCCGCACCGGCCTGCTCATCGGTACGCTCACCACCCTGGTGATGCTGCCGTTCGCCATCGCCCTGGGCATCATGGCCGGTTATTTCGGCAAATGGGTGGATGATCTGATCCAGTATCTGTACACCACGCTCAGCTCCATTCCCGGCGTGCTGCTGATTGCCGCCGCCATACTCTCGCTGCAGGTTTACATGGCCAATCATCCCGGCCTGTTCGAGACCGCCACCGACCGCAACGATCTGCGTCTGTTGTTCCTCACCCTGATACTGGGCATTACCAGCTGGACCGGCCTGTGCCGTTTGTTGCGCGGCGAAACCCTGAAGCTGCGCGAGCTGGACTATGTGCAGGCGGCGCAGGGTTTCGGCGTCAGTCATGCCCGCATCATCACCCGCCATATCCTGCCCAATGTCATGCATGTGGTGCTGATCACCGTGGTGCTGGATTTCTCTGGTCTGGTGCTGGCGGAGGCAGTGTTGTCCTATATCGGCATCGGCGTGGATCCGTCCATGGATTCCTGGGGCAACATGATCAACCGCGCGCGCCTGGAAATGGCGCGCGAGCCGGTGGT
>QOAV01000059.1 GCA_003972845.1 Gammaproteobacteria bacterium | reverse complement strand
CACCATTGCTGGCGTCATACTGAATCAGGTGGGTGGCCAGCGTCATGAAACCAAACTCAGACAGGCCGTTGAATACTATACCGGCCTGCCCGTTATCGGCGCAGTGCGAAAGAACCCGGAATTGCAGATTGATGAGCGCCATCTGGGGTTGATTCCCAGCAATGAAATGGGAGGCAGCCAGGCAATCATCCGGCGCTGGGGCGAGATTGTGGCCGAACAGGTTGATATGGGTCTGTTACTGGAGGCGGCCGCGGATGTGTCGCTTGCCACCGCTGCTGATCCTGTTCAGAACAAGACTGCCGACGTGAAAATCGGCATTGCCAGAGATGCTGCTTTCGGTTTTTATTACCCTGACGACCTGCTGGCCTTCAAGCGCGCTGGCGCAGAACTGATTCCGGTGGATCTGATCAACGATTCGTTTCTGCCCGCCGTGGACGGATTGTTCATCGGGGGCGGCTTTCCGGAAACCAGTATGAGGAAATTGTCCGAAAACGAGGCCATGCGTCAGAAGATCCTGGATGCGGTGGAATCCGGCTTGCCGGTCTATGCCGAATGTGGTGGTCTCATGTATCTGAGTCGGCAGATCAGCTGGCGCGGCAAAACCTGCCCCATGGTAGGAGCGATCCCCTGTGATACAGTCATGTTCGACAAACCCCAGGGCCGAGGTTATGTAAAGCTCCGCGAAACCGGAAAAGGTGGCTGGTCCTCCAGCGTGGATGGCGGGTTTAACGCCCATGAGTTTCATTATTCACGTGTGGTCAATCTTGCGCCCGATCTGGAATATGCTTATCGGGTCAAACGCGGTTTCGGTATTGACGGAGAAAAAGACGGTATTATGGTAAACAACGTGCTGGCCTGTTATGCGCATCAGCGTCAGGCAGGCGGCAACCGCTGGGTAGACAATTTCACTCAATTTGTCCGGGATCAAAGGAGCAGACATGATTAATATCACCCCCGCCGCGCTGGCGCAGATCAAAAAAGCGGAACAGGAGTACGAGGGCGAAGACCTGCATCTGCGGGTCGCGGCCAAACAGCACGAAAACGGCGATATCGAATACGGCATGGGTTATGACCAACTGCGCGACAAGGATCAGATTTTTTCCATTTCCGGAGTGGAAGTGCTGATTTCCAAATCCAGCAGCGACCTGGTCAGGGGCGCTACGCTGGATTTTATCGAGGTGGAAGGCGGCGACCGCCAGTTTGCTTTCATCAATCCCAATGACGCAGCTCACAAGCCGCCGGAAGGGATGGAATACCTGTTTGAAAAGGAAGAGTCTGAGGACTGATCCAGCCGGATGAAACACAAGGCCGCTGAAGCGCTGAAAACGCTGGAGCGCTATGTTGAGCTGATCAGCAGCGGCCGGTATGACCAGAAAATCAGTATTGACGACCCCGATTACAAAGGTCTGGCGGACAAGCTCGCCTCGCTGGCCGCAACGATGCAGGAATCCGTTCAGGATGTTGACAGCAAGGTGCGCCATCAGACCGAGCGGCTGGAGCAGAAACGCGGCTCCCTTGAAATCCTCTATGACGTGGCGTCCACCATCAATGAGTCGCACGATCTGCAGCAATTGCTGACAGGCACCATGCGCAAGCTCATGGGCGTTGTCGGCGCCCCGGCTGGTGCGGCCAAGCTGCTGGATGAAAATGGAGAAACCCGGTTGACCCGCTATGTTGGCATACATGACGAACGGGCCGCCGATCGCGAGGGGAGCGGGCTGTTCGGCGCCTTCAATGGAGCGGCGCCGCAACTGGTGCGCAAGGAACTGGGCGAAAACGAAAGCGATGATATTCGCAGCCTGTTGTCAAAAGATGTCAAAGGTGTCATCAGTATTCCGTTGCGATATCAGGACCGGACGGTCGGCGTCTACCATTTGCTTACCGCCACGCCCGGCGTGGCTGCGACGGAAGAAATGCAGGAATTACTGGAAACCGTGGGAAAGCAACTGGGCTTCGCCATTGAGAAAGCCCGTCTGGATGCCGAATCCAAGCGCCTGTCAATTATCGAAGAGCGCAATCGTCTGGCTCATGATCTGCACGATTCTCTGGCGCAAACCCTGGTCAGCCTGCGGTTTCAGGTGCGCAATCTCGATCAGACCCTGCAGCAGAACGGAGACTATGCCTCGATTCATGAAATCGAGAGAGTAGAAGCCAGTATCGACGAGGCCAACAGCGAGTTGCGCGACCTGATTGCACATTTCCGTTCACCTATGGACAAACTTGGCCTGTACCCGGCGCTGGATCGCGTAATCAAACGCTTCAAGCGTGATTCGGGCGTGGACGCCTATCTGCAATACGATTGCGACAACGAAAATCTCAGCGCCAGCCAGGAACTGCAGGTGATGCGTATTGTGCAAGAATCGCTGAACAATGTGAAAAAGCACGCTCAGGCGCATACCGTGCGGGTGCTGGTGCAGTGCAACAATGCCGAGGGTTATCAGGTGCTGATCGAAGACGATGGCGTCGGTTTCGAGGGACCCGCACCGACTGACCATCCTGGCACTCATATCGGACTGACGGTCATGAAAGAACGCGCCGCCAGACTGGGCGGAGAACTGAATATCGAGAGCGAGCCGGGCGACGGCACCCGGGTAGAGCTGAATATGCCGTTTTCCCCGGATGCCGATGATTCTCTTTCCCCCGTCCCCCAAAATGGGTAGTATCGACGGCTGAATATTGCCTTGATGCCGGCTCAGTCCTGTTGGCCTGATCCGGCCCAGGCAGATCCGGCGGATTGTTGCAGTCAGAGTGCGGCATTCGAAATGATACAAACGGGGAATTGGAGGTTTCATGCAGGTCTTGTTGATCGACGACCATGCGTTGTTCCGGGTAGGTTTGCAGGAACTCCTGGAACGTAGACAGATTGATGTTATCGCCGTTGCGTCGGGCGACGAAGGCGTGGAAACGGCAAAAAAAGCCAACCCCGACGTTATTCTGCTGGATATCCGCATGCCTGACGTAAACGGTCTATCGGTATTGACCAGGCTGCGCAAGGAAGGCCTGGATATGCCCATCAGCATGCTCACCACATCCCGGGACGAAATGGACCTGGTTGAAGCGCTGCGCAACGGCGCTCAGGGCTATCTGCTCAAGGATATGGAGCCGGACGAGCTGATCAATGCGATGAATGATATTGTCAAGGGCGAAACCGTTGTGGCGCCTGACCTTACCGGCACTCTGGCCAAGGCCCTGCAGGGCGATGGCGATGTTGCCGCCGCCACAACGCCGTTCTCCGACCTGACCCCGCGCGAGCGTGAAATATTGTGCCATCTAGCCGAAGGACAGAGCAACAAGGTTATCGCCCGCCATCTCGGCATTTCCGATGGCACGGTGAAGCTGCATGTGAAATCCATATTGCGCAAGCTGGATGTACATTCCCGGGTTGAAGCAGCGGTCATGGCCGTGGAGCAGCGGCTGTGCAAGAACAATATGCAAACCTGAGCGGCGGGAACATTATTCTCCGAGCAGTATGCGGAACTGTTGAAGAACGGGTTGAGTCATCGGCTCCAGGCGCTTTTTCATAACCGTGCCCACTGCGTCCGTGTGACCGAGGATATCGTCAACGGCCGGCTCGCCGACGCGGCTCAGCGTCAGCGCCGCCTGCAACTCGGGCTTTAATTCAGGCACCTGTTGCAACATCGCGGCCAGTTCCGGGTTGGTATCCGAATAGCCTCGATCACAGATTTCCCGGGCTTTTTTCTCGGCGTCAGCGATACTGCCGACCGGATTCGGCTGATTGTCGATCGGTGAGAAAAAGCGGTACATGGCGTGCATCAGGGCCACCACCACATCCTGGTCCACCGGACGATTGATAACTGACTTACAGGCGAGCATGAACGCCCGGCCACTGGGTCTGAACAGTCCGCCCAGCTGGATGGCTGCATGGTTGCCTTCGTCCATCAGGGCGCGCAGCCGTGCATTGACGTTGTCATTGAGGGCTCTGGCGTCCGGCTTATCCGGCAAATCTTCAGGAGTCGCGAGCAGGAATCCGACACGAAAGGCCGATTTGCGCTGGCCCGCGCGCCAGATTTTGTCGCGGGTTTCATTGTCGATCAGACCGGTTTGCAGGATCAGCCGGATGCCTTCGATGATGGCGACCGAGTCGGTTTCGAACGGCAAAAATTCTATAATGAAATCAGCCAGCTCCCGGCCGAATTCACTTTTTCCGACGCATTCCCGGGCCAGCATCCTGCGGGCATTGTCGAAGGTCGGCTGGTGCCACCAGGCCAGCCGGGCCAGTTCCGGAGTGAGGCCAGGGGCGCAAACCACGGCCATGACCGCTTCATCTTCCCCCAGTTTCAGCAAATCGCCCAGATGCTGGTCCGGCTGTTGTCCCATGCGCGTCCAGCGTTTCAGGAACACCGGGTAGCCGCCGGGAGAACCCAGCACCGCGCCGGACAAACACTCCTTTACCGCCCGAATGTACTGATCCGGCAGGCCGTTGGGGTTGAGTTGAATTCTGGCCTCGCCCTTGTCAGAGTAGCCGTAAACCGTCATGCTACCTTCGTCGATGCGTATGGCATCGGCGTTGTTGGCGAGCACATTCAGACGGAGCTGGTCTTCGCTTGATAAATTCATTGGTTGCCATCATTTACAAGAGAATCGCATTGTCCACGATAGGTGGCGGAAACCCCATAGCCAAACGGTAATAGCCCATGCCCATCCTGTTTATCCTGTTTATTGTCGTCCCCGTCATCGAAATGTACCTGCTGATTCAGGTAGGTGGCGTCATCGGCGCAGGCTGGACCATCTTTCTGGTGGTGCTGACCGCCGCTATCGGAGCTGTCCTGGTGCGTTCCCAAGGCCTGGGACTGATTCAGAAAGTGCAAACCCAGATGGCCCAGGGCAAGATGCCGGCCATGGAAATGGCCGAAGGCATGTTTATTCTGGTGGCGGGAGCGCTGTTGATGACGCCCGGGTTTTTTACCGACACGCTCGGTTTCGCCTTCCTGATCCCACCGCTGCGGCGCATGGTGATCAAATATCTTGCCCGTAAAGGCGTGGTCAGAACGGCCAATGTGCATGTGAATGCCGGGGGCGCCGGTCACAGCACCGGGCCATCCTCCCCAAAGACTGGCGATGTACTGGAAGGGGAATTTCGCAAACTGGACGAATGATCCGGCCGGCTGCATGAAACATCAGTCAGGCGGGTTCGCGCCCAGGTAGTGATTTTCCCATACCAGATATTGCTGACGGGCGGTCTCCGCAAATGCTTCAGCATCATCGAAATTTTCCGGATGCCACGGGTCGAATACATGGAAGTTGGCGGTAGGATTCTGTGACCGCATGAAGCGAAACAGCATGTCCACCAGATTGTATGGCGGCTGCCATTCGAAATCATCCTGACATTCGTAGTGAATGAATACGGGCAGCACCGGCAGGCCGGTCTGCATGGCGGCATCAAAAGCGCCGGGGTAAAAACGCTCGGCGATGCGTCGTCCCTTGCAGCCCCCTTCCGGATAAATCACCATGTTCTGGCCGGACTTCAGGGTGTCGATGATAGCCTGCTTGGCGGCGTGGCGTGAAGCGGGCGACTTGCGATCCACAAACAGAGTGCCAACGGCGCGATTGATCTTGCCGGCGATGAACCAGTTCCCTACTGCCGCCTTGGCCAGCGATTGCACCGGGAACAGGGACGGTGTGCCAATATCTTCCAGCGCCGAGGGGTGATTGGCAATGAGCACATAATGCTGCGGCAGACGTTTGGCGTTGTTCTGGTGGAGCCTCAGACGCACGCCGAGAGCGCGCACGAACATCTGGCACCAACTGCGAAAGACATGGAAATACAACGGTCCATGGGTGGATTGCGGCAACAATGCCCACAGCCAGGCAACAAGGGAGATGAGGATAAAATCCAGCCAGTGAACGACCTGGATCAACCAGCGGCTGATAAAATGAAACATGCGACGCTCCCTTACCCCGTTTTCACGGGAGTGTAGCAGCGCCTCCGGTTTATTTCACTTTAACCCACGCTTTCTCCCAGTTCCAGCCGGTACCCGGCTCGTAGGAGGCGGGGGCCTGTCCACAGAGATTGTTGGCCGGATAGGGTTTGCACTGGTATAGCTGACCGAGGTGGCTGACCAGGTCGCCACCGGCATAAAAGTCTCCAGCCATATATTGCGGATTCTCCACAGATGCAACAGCGTTCTCGCCTGTTTGTACTGCTTGTCCGGGAAGACTGCCTGCATCGGCAACGAGCGTATGGGTCGTGGAAAGGTCGGAGATGAATGCTCCATCCGGGCATGAAAACACATTGCTGCCGATTTCATAGAAACACTGGTGAACTCTGGATTTAGTGGCCAGGATGCGATCATCCGCCACGCTGAATACAGAAATGCAGGCGGAGGTGATGGTCAGCGCCGCGACAAACAGCCTGGTAGCCAGCTGTTTCTTGCTGGTTTTCATGAGGTTCTGATCCATGTTTTTTTCCTTGATCACACGGTGGCGCCACAAACCAGCTTTGTGCCGACAGCCAGCTCCTTCGGAATGAAGGGCAAAGCGGTGCGGTGCAGGCGCACAGCAACCTGGCGACGTCATCATTGCGGGTTTCCCGTCCTGCCCGGTGGCGGAGAAATAGCAATGATACGGAAACGAGCTCTCTGATCGTGGGGACTAAATACAGCGTTGTAACAGCCCGCTGAACGGGCTAGCGCCCGGCTGGTGTCATCGCTCTGGAGAACACCATCGCTGTTGGCAATGGTGGCGTTTTATTTGTTCCGTTTTTCTGCTATTTTTCTGGACAAGGCACCTGTTCTGGCGCGGATGCTGTCCCGAGCGCCAGGCCTGGTTTTACGGACATTCCGGGTCAGCCTGGCCAGTACATCGTTATCGCTGTCGCTGGGGTTGGCGGCGAAATATAGTATTGCAGACAAACTCATTTTTCCGGTCATGGCATACTCCTTGTTGTTGGGCAATTTCAGAGTAATAAAGCAAGTCACGTGCCAGAATAGAATATCTTATATATCAAGGAGTTGGTTGCCTTATACGGCGCCTGACCGTCGCCAAATCACGACACTTTCTGGCGAGAGGAAGCTAATTGGTTGATTGTTAAACGGTTAATCTGTCGCCGCTGTGCGACAAGACAACATGTCTGGCCGCATCAGTTCAAGATCAGTTCAGTTGAACGCGCATTCCCCAGGGCGCCGCCTTGCGGCCTTTCACCAGCCACAAAACCGGAAACGAAGGCTCGACTGGCGGAAACTCGCCATCAGCATCGGTAAAATACACCAGCAGATCAGGACGACGCTCCAGGGATTCGGCCCATTGAAAGGCTGGGAGAAAGCTGGTCCCGGCGCCACCGCCAAGGCTATCGGGCAAACTCAACTCTTCCCATGCTGCAAACCGCCAGGGGCCTTTTTCACAAAGGGTTTCATCACAGGCGTGCAGGACTATGGCAGCCCGCAACTGCCCCTTGATGGCGTTGACTTCAGACACGAATTCTTTCATTTCAGCGTCGGAGATGGAGCCGGAAGTGTCAATAACAACAGCGATATTGATCTCGGCGCTGCGCAGACTTGGCAGGATGGCGCTACCTTCGCGGCGGGATGGCCGGGCGAAACTGAAATCATCTCTGGCGACTGCTGTCATGTAGCGCGCCAGCAGGGCGCGCCAGGGCAATTGGGGTTGCAGCAGATGATCCACCAGCCGCGCCATGCCTTCTCCCAGCTTGCCGGCCTGCAAGGCCTGCTGCGCTGCGCCCGCCAGCCGTTGCTGCCATTTGATGCGCAATTCTTCACGCTCGTGGTTGCTGAGAGCGGGTGGCGGCTGCGCGCCGCCCATGCTGTTTTCGGATTCTTTGGCGCCAGAGCCGCCCAGCGGCTGCTGCTCTTGCTGTGGTTGTTTCCGCACTCCCTGATCACCGCCGTGGTCCGGTTTGTTACTCTGGCTGTCGTCCTTTTCACTGTTGTCGTACAGATGCTGGTCCAGCGGTTCCTGTTCATCGTCTTCGTCGATCAGCGGATAGATTTCCTCAGCGGTCATGTCTTCATACTGGCTGAGATAAAGCGTATCAGCTGGCGGGCTGAGGCCGTCCGCGAGCAACAGCGGATTGATGGCGAAATCGCAGGCCAGATCCCAGCGGTGTCTGTTGCGATTCTGGCGGCGGGCAAAGTGGGACAGGGCGCAGTGCAGCGCTTCGTGGGCCAGCATGAACTGGGTCTGGCTCATGCTCAAAGAGTCGATGTATTCGGCATTGTAATAGAAAGATCGGGCATCGGTGGCAGTGGTGCGGCACCAATCGGGACTGGCCTGTATCATGGGCAGCCGTAACACCAGGGCGCCAAGAAACGGTTTGTCCAGTATCAGCTGGGTGCGCGCCGCGGCGAGCTTGCGTTCAGTTTTGTCGCTGCTGGCCATTCATCGGTCAATCATTGTAGAACATCACATCGGCAATGGAGTTGGCCCATTCGGCAAACTCGGGTACGTTGAACAGTTCGGAGCCAATGGCGCGATGCATGTCGGATACCAGCATGACGCCCATTTCACGCAGCGGGAACCGGCCCGCGTAGTCGAGGATGGCACCGATCACCCGGGCGCCGTCCGGGGTATTCCTGGCCTTGATGGCCCGCCCCACCAGGGCCGCTGCCACCGCGTATTGCAGGTCGATC
>QOAV01000194.1 GCA_003972845.1 Gammaproteobacteria bacterium | reverse complement strand
CCGCGATGACCAGAGCCAGAGGAACCAGGGCTGCGGCCTCGAGGAGCAACAATCGCTGTACGCTTTTGACACGCTTGATGATTCGCTCACTGCTGCCGGATATCAGTTGGGAAACACTCAGAGGAAGGCCCTGAGCCAGTTTGTTGAGACTGTCCATCTCCGTTGACCAGAGTTCTGTATCATCAGTTTCCTTGTCCAGCGTGGCGATTTTTTCATACAGTTGGGCCTCGGCCATTTTGAGTTGTTTCAGCTGACCGGAAAGTTTTTCGTCCAGTGGCAGCAAGGAGAAGCTGTCAATCGCTTCGGACAGTTTTTCTCTCTGCTGTTGGTATCGCTCCAGCAGACTGTCGTCCAGTAATACCCGATATTGGCTGGCAGCGCGCTCCATACTTAATATCTGGG
The DNA here is from genome assembly GCA_003972845.1 of Gammaproteobacteria bacterium. GTDB lineage: Bacteria > Pseudomonadota > Gammaproteobacteria > QOAV01 > QOAV01 > QOAV01. Next base: position 8,368 of record QOAV01000194.1, on the reverse strand, counting down.
CCGGAATAATACGGCCAAACTCTACAGCATGCGAGGAATTGAGCATGACAGTCTGCATCTCCCGCGACAGTCGCTCCGCCTGAATGAAAGTGCTGATCAGGGCGATAACCAGAGGCAGTACAACAAGCAGAAAACCGAACAAAGTCAGCTGTCGTATGGATGAGCTAAAGGGAAGCCTCATATGCAGTAGTAATGCCCATAGTTGATGATGTGGCCGTTATTCTGCCAGTAATTCAGCGATCTAACAAAGCGTCTCTAATAGGAGACGCCTGTATTGCCAGTGAATACAGTCAGTTATGCAGTGTCGCTTATGGGTGGCGTCTCTTCCAGACGACAAATAATCGGGCCATAAATTGGCCGCTTCTGCTAAGTTACTGTTTAAAAACGACTGAAAAAGTTGGCACGCTGATTGCGTACTACTCCCCAGCAACACAATGATCGTGTTGTAGTGACACAAACTTTTGGAGATAGACATGAATACACGAATTGCCTTGGCTACTTTGATGCTGCTGGCTTCTAGCGCCACGCTGGCTGCTGATGCCTTCACTGAACTGGATGCGGATGGCGATGGCCTTTTGAGCGCGGAGGAATCTGCGAAAATGCCAGGCTTGGTAGACAAGTGGAAAGAGCTGGACGCCAACGAAGACGGTAGTCTGGACGCAAAAGAGTTTGCTGCTTCCATGGAGGGCATGTCCGGTATGGAAGGAATGTCTGGCAAAGACGGCATGTCTGGTATGGACGGGATGTCTGGCAAAGACGGCATGTCCGGTATGGACGGCATGTCAGGAATGGAAGGTGACAAGAAGGAATAAGATCACGAACTTGTCAGATTGACAGTTTTAGGTGTCCCGACCCCTATCGGGGTGCCTGAAAATTACTGAACGGCCTGTACGCGCCGAACGGTATTTTCCCCAGGGATGGGGAAACGGGCCCCGCAGTTTTCGCCCTTTACTGCAGGGCCCTTTTTTTGTCTGCTGAAAATGCGACTTGCTTTCCCCGTGCCCGTAATATCGAACGAGCGAAGTATTTCTATAGTGGTATCCTCGGGGCATGTGTGGCCGCGTAAATGTGACAGATGACCCCGCTGTAAGGGCGCTATGCGAATGCCTGGGTGTTGATCTGGGCCCCGATCCCGTGCAAATCAGGTTCAATATCGCCCCCGGCGAACCCTTGCTGACGCTGTACAAGCCAGCGGACAAAATCGAAAAAGCGGAAATGGAATGGGGCATAGTCCCGCCGTGGACGAAGCCCGGTAAATTCAGCCGTCCGCTAATCAACGCCCGCGCCGAAACTATCTGGGAAAAACCGTCCTTTCGCAAACTGATTACGCGCCAGCGAGCCGCTGCTATTGTGACCGGCTTCTATGAGTGGAAGCGCGAACATGGAACGAAACGCGCTTTTCATTTCCACCCGAGAGGAAATCTGGTCTTCGCCATAGCCGCTATCTGGCAGGTATCGAAACACGGTGTTTTACAGATCTGCCTGATTACTACCGGTCCCAACCAAGTGATGGAGCCAATACATAACCGTATGCCGGTCCTGCTTGCGCCTGAGTCAATCAGGACATGGCTGGAAAATGATGACCGGGAAACACTGAATAACCTGATGATCCCGCCGCCCGATGAATGGATAACGGCGTATGAGGTGAGCGATTACGTCAACGATGCGCGGCATGAAGGGCCGGAGTGTATTGAGCCATGAACTGTTGTTAGCCCGGTAGCGGCGTCGGTATCGTTTGTAATTGTCTTGTATTCTCGCTAGATGCAGAATTTACGATAAATATCGTCAAAATCCAGCGTCCTGATGAAATACCCGGGTTGGTGCCCAAGTGGCGGCGTCACAGAATCGGCCAAGAGCGATTAGTCTCCCAAGGCGTTGAAGAAAATGGTGGGCCCGGAAGGATTTGAACCTTCGACCAATGGATTATGAGTCCACTGCTCTAACCAACTGAGCTACAGGCCCGAAAACCGTTCAAGTATGGCACTTCAGTAACAATTTGGAGAAGTATCCCCATGGGGTCTACTCTGCTCTATCCTTATCGCTATCGCGACCCCGCAGCAGGCCCGATAAACGAAAGACGGCGGGATTATACCCGCCGTTTCAGTTGATTCCCAACTGTGGTTTTAGGCCGGGTCCAGGAAGCTGCGCAAATGCTCCGAGCGGCTAGGGTGGCGCAGTTTGCGTAGTGCTTTGGCTTCGATCTGGCGGATGCGCTCACGGGTGACGTCGAACTGTTTGCCCACCTCTTCCAGAGTGTGATCGGTATTCATGTCGATGCCGAAGCGCATGCGCAATACCTTGGCTTCGCGCGAGGTCAGCGATGACAAAATTTCTTCTGTGGCAAAGCGCAGGCCGGAGCTGGTGGCGAAGTCCATGGGTGCCTGTACATTTTTGTCCTCAATGAAATCGCCCAGGCTGGAGTCTTCATCATCGCCAATGGGCGTTTCCATGGAAACCGGCTCTTTGGCAATCTTCAGCACCTTGCGAATTTTCTCTTCCGGCATTTCCATGCGCTCGGCCAGTTCTTCCGGCAACGGTTCGCGGCCTTTTTCCTGCAGAATCTGGCGCGAAATGCGGTTCAACTTGTTGATGGTCTCGATCATGTGCACCGGTATGCGTATGGTGCGGGCCTGATCCGCAATGGAGCGGGTGATGGCCTGACGAATCCACCAAGTCGCGTAGGTCGAGAACTTGTAACCACGGCGATATTCGAATTTGTCCACTGCTTTCATCAGACCGATATTGCCTTCCTGGATCAGATCGAGAAACTGCAAGCCGCGGTTGGTGTACTTTTTTGCAATGGAAATTACCAGTCGCAGGTTGGCCTCGACCATTTCCTTCTTGGCGCGGCGGGCTTTTGCTTCACCCATGAGCATCTTGCGGTTGATTTCTTTCAGTTCGTGTACGGTCAATGCGGCGCGATTCTGTATCAGTGAAATCTTGGATTGCGCAGTTCTGATTTCGTCGGCATGGCGATCCAGCGCTGCGGAGTCGCCTTCGCCGGATGCTTTCAGGCGCTCGATCAGACTTTCGTCGGTCTCATCGCCAACAAAATTGCTGATAAAGGTCTTGCGCGAGATGTGTGCTTCGTTGACGCAGACATTCATGATCGTACGTTCGTGAATTCGCACGGTTTCCACCAGCTGGCGGATATGGGCGGCAAATTCTTCCACATGACGCGGCACATATTTGAACTGTACCACCATGGCCGCCACTTCGTCGCGATAGGGTTCGGTCTTCTCGTCCAGCGGGCCATATTTATCGATGGCCTTCTTGACTTTCTTTTGTGCCTTGGCCAGCTGTGCGAAGCGTTGCTTTACTTCTTCCGGATCGGGGCCGGTATCGACCACTTCATCTTCATCGTCATCTTTTTTCGCGTCCTTGGCATTATTATTAACGGCCGCTGGTTGCGGTCTGGGCGCAGGCGGTACATCCACTTCATTGGGGTCGTAAAAACCGATAATGAGGTCGGAAATGCGCATTTCCTCTTTGTCGATGAACTTGCCCATTTCCAGCAGCGCATCGATGATTTGCGGACAACGTGATACAGCGCGCAAACTTTGTCGGATGCCTTCTTCGATGCGTTTCGCCAGCGCGATCTCGTCTTCGCGGGTGAGCAGGTCAACTGTGCCCATTTCACGCATGTACATGCGCACCGGATCGGTGGTACGACCAAATTCACTTTCCACTGCCGTCGTCAGCACGGCTTCGGCCTCGGCTTCTTCTGCTTCCGCGGCCGAGGCTTTCAGCAGCAGGATCTGATCAGGGTCGGGCGTCTGGTCAAAAACCTCGATACCCATGTCATTGATCATATTGACCACAGTCTCGATCTGATCCGTATCATGTACGTCATCAGGCAAATGGTCATTGATTTCGGCATAGGTAAGGAAGCCTTGTTCCTTGCCCTTCAAGATGAGCTTTTTAAGCTGGTCTTTTTTCGTTTCCTGGTCCATTAAAGCAGTCGCCTGTGTGTCTGTGCCGGGTCCCGTGTGTCCCGGGAAAACGGCGGATTTTACTCAATCTTTCGATGTACTAACAGCTATTTCTCAACAGTCAACAACTGATTCAGCAATCGCTGTTCATCCGGCGTCAATCGGCTGGATTGCGCCTTGTCCAGTAGTTGCTGTATATGGATGCGCCTGCGTTGTTTATCAAGATCATCAAGTACCGCCTGAAATTCAGTATTTACGTCGTTTTCGCTGAGATAATGCTGCCATGCAACCAGGCTGGACAGCGCCTTGTAGTCCCGGGTTCCGTGAAAATGCTCGAGAATAGCTCCTGTGTGTATTGTCGGTTGGTCACGAACAAGCTGGAGTACATCGTGCAATAACTGCGCTCCTGGGACGGGAAGATCCGAGAGAAATTCGATATCCTCAGGTATAGATGCCAGCTGAGGATTTTGCAATAAAAAACCCAGGGCGCGGGCGATCTTGCTTTTGGCGCCCTGCGCAGCGGGTGAGGGGTTCGCGGCGGCGTCCCGTCCTCGCCGATTGGCATCGGCAACAGGCTTTGCCGCCAGTCCGCTGATGTCCTGTCCGGATAGCTTGTAGAGCTGATCCAGCAGCATGTTTTTCAACGCGCCATCGGGAATCTTTTCGATATGTGGCCGCGCCATTTCAGCCAGTCGCACTTTTTCGTCCAGCCGCGTCATGTCCACCTGTTTGCTCAGGTTGCCGAGCAGAAAATCGCCCAGCGATTCGGCTTTGCGCAGCCGCGCCTCGAAGCCGTCCGCGCCCTCCTTGCGTACCAGCGTGTCCGGGTCTTCGCCTTCGGGCATGAACAGAAAACGGATCTGACGCGTTCCCTTCAGGGCCGGCAGGGCGTTTTCCAGTCCGCGCCAGGCCGCCTTGCGTCCGGCATTGTCGCCATCGAAGCAGAACACAATTTCGTCAGTAAAGCGGAACAGACGCTCCAGCTGTTGCTGCGTCGTTGCCGTGCCCAGGGTGGCCACTGCATAGCGCACACCAAATTGCGCCAGTGATACCACATCCATGTAGCCTTCCACTATCACCGCATGTCCGGCTTCCTTGATGTCGTTGCGGCCAATATACAGGCCGTAGAGGTCACGGCCCTTGTGGAACAGAGGTGTCTCCGGCGAATTCAGGTATTTGGCTTTGTCGTCGCCCAGGGTGCGGCCACCAAAAGCGACCAGCTGACCGCGATAATTGTGTATGGGAAACATGATGCGGTGGCGGAATCGGTCGTAAAAGTCGCCGTTGTCTTTTTCGATCAGCATGCCGGATTTCACCAGCGCCTCGCGTTTTTGCGGCGTGGTTCCAAGATGCTTCAGTAGGTTGTCCCAGCCTGGTGGAGCATAGCCGAGGCTGAAATCCGCTGCTGTTTTTCCGTCCAGGCCACGATTTTTCAGGTATTCCACGGCCTCACCGGCGGACGCTTTGCGCAGTTGCTCGCGAAAATAACGGTCAGATTCGGTCAGGGCCTGCGCCAAAGAGGCAGTATCCTGTTTCTGTTGAAAAGCACTCGCGCCGTCGCCCGTTTCCCGAGGCACTGGAATGCCGGCCTGATCCGCCAGAGCCTCCACTGCTTCCGGGAAAGACAGGTTTTCATATTCCATCAGGAATCCCACGGCAGTGCCATGGGCGCCGCAGCCGAAGCAGTGGTAGAACTGTTTGGCCGGGCTGACCGTAAAAGACGGTGTTTTTTCGTTATGGAAAGGGCAGCAGGCGGTGTATTCCTTGCCGGCTTTTTTTAGCGGTACGCGGGCGTCGATGACATCCACGATATCCACGCGCTGGATCAGGTCGTCAATGAAGTGTCGGGGGATGCGGCCGGCCATCGGCGGAGTCTAACCGGATGCGCCTGGCAAGTCAGTAAGCTGAATGTTCAGGCAAGTTTTTCGCGGATGGTTTTTGAAACAGCGCCCATATCGGCGCGGCCCTGCAGTTTCGGCTTGAGCATGCCCATGACCTTGCCCATATCCTTGATGGAGCCGGCGCCGGTTGCGCTGATGGCCTGGTCGATCAGTTCGGCGATTTCGTCGTCCGACAGGGGTTCGGGCAAATAGGGCTGCAGCACGTCCAGTGTCTGTTGTTCTTTCGTTGCCAGATCATCGCGACCGCCCTTGTTGAATTGCTCGATGGCATCGCGGGACTGCTTCATCATCTTTTCCAGCACGGCCAGCGTTTGCGCATCATCCAGCTCGATGCGCTCATCCACTTCCTTGCGCTGTATGGCTGCTTTGGCCATGCGCAGGACGTCCAGCGTATCCTTGTCGCGGGCGCGCATGGCGGCCTTCATGTCATCGGTGATTTTCTCTTTTAATGACATTCAGGAGGGATCGTTCAATATTTACGCGTGAAGCGGCGGGATTCGCGAGACATCTTTTTCAGTTCGCGCTTGCGCGCAGCGGCTTTCAGGCGTTTGCGTACGGAGGTTGGCTTCTCGTAGAATTCGCGGCGGCGTGACTCGGAAAAGACGCCGGCTTTTTCACAGGAGCGGCGGAAGCGGCGCAAAGCATAATCCAGCGGCTCATCGGGTTTTACCCTGACTAAAGGCATAAAGGTTTTACCTCGTAAATCGTTACAAAATCAGGGCACAATACGCCCTGTTCCTTGAAAGACGCGCGATTCTATATTTTTCGTCGTCCGAAGTACAATAAAAATTTGAGTATATCCCTTGAAAATACTGGGCATAGAGACTTCCTGCGACGATACAGGCGCGGCCATTTACGATACCGGCAATGGTCTGCTGGCGCACGGTGTGGCCGATCAGCTGGCGACCCACGCTGAATACGGCGGCGTAGTGCCGGAGCTGGCGGCGCGGGACCATATACGCAAGCTGGCGCCGCTGGTGCAAAGCGTGCTGGGCGAAGCAGGCCTGACCACCAGCGATATCGACGGCGTTGCCTATACCCGCGGGCCGGGGCTGGCGGGAGCCTTGCTGGTGGGTGCGGGCTATGGCCGCAGTCTGGCCTGGTCGCTGGGGATTCCTTGCGTTGGTGTGCATCATATGGAAGGGCATTTGCTGGCGCCCATGCTGGAGCAAAACAAACCGGCGTTTCCGTTTCTGGCGTTGCTGGTGTCCGGTGGACATACGCTGCTGGCGGATGTGCAGGGCCTGGGCCGGTACCAGATTCTGGGCGAATCGCTGGACGACGCAGCCGGCGAGGCTTTCGACAAGACCGCCAAGTTGCTGGGGCTGGGCTATCCCGGCGGACCGGTACTGGCAAAAGCGGCGGAGCGGGGCGATCCCGCGCGGTTCCGGTTTCCCCGACCCATGTGCGACCGGCCGGGGCTGGATTTCAGTTTTTCCGGGCTGAAAACCTTTGCTCTGACCACCATACAGAACAGCGATGACAGCGAGCAGACCGTGGCGGATATCGCCTGGGCGTTTCAGGACGCGGTGGCGGATACGCTGGTGCTCAAGTGCAAGCGAGCACTGAAGCAGACGGGGCATAAACGCCTGGTGGTGGCGGGCGGAGTCAGCGCCAACGCCGAGTTGCGCAAGCGGCTGTCGGCGCTGGCGGATTCACTGAATGCGGAAGTGTTTTATCCGCGTCTGGAATTTTGCACCGACAACGGTGCCATGATTGCCTATGCCGGCGCCATGCGCTTGCTTGCGGGCGAGAGCCAGGGCGAAGGCTTCGATATCAAACCACGCTGGCCGCTGGCGGAAATATCCTGAAAGCCGGGGAAGCCCGGCGCGGCGTCAGTCGCCGATTCTGGATTCGGTTCCGTTCAGCAGCCGGCGGATGTTTTCCCGGTGCCGCCAGAACAGCAGGGCGGATGAGACCACGGCATAGACGATCAGCGCCGGAGATTTGAGGAAAATGGCGATCAGGATGGGCGCGGCGGCAGCGGCGGACAACCCGCCCAGCGAGGAATAACGCGAGGTTTTCGCCACAATCAGCCAGATGCCAACCATGATCAGCGCCACCAGCGGGCTCAGGGCGAGGTAAGTGCCGAAGCCGGTGGCTACGCCCTTGCCGCCCCGGAAACCGGTGTAGAGTGGAAACAGGTGGCCGAGAAAGGCGCCCATGGCGGCCAGCGCCACCAGCGTCGGGCCGCCGCCGAGCATTTTTGCCAGCAGTACCGGAATCACGCCTTTCAGCACGTCGCCCAGCAGAGTCAGCGCCGCCGCTTTCTTGCCGCCGATCCGCAATATGTTGGTGGCTCCGGGGTTTTTCGAGCCGGTGGTGCGCGGGTCCGGCAGTCCCATGAGTCTGGCCACCACCACAGCGGATGAAATGGAGCCGATCAGATAGGCGAGCAGGGGGGACAGGAGCAGGCGCATGTAGGGAAAACGGTTAGGTGAATTCGGGAGCGAAAAGATATAACCTGCTTTGTCTTTCAATGCAACGAATCAGGATACGCACAGGCATGGATACAGTTTTTTTGCACGGGCTGAA
>QOAV01000145.1 GCA_003972845.1 Gammaproteobacteria bacterium | reverse complement strand
GCCAGTCGGGAAACCAGATAATCATGGTCAGCACCGGCATCATATTTGCCGTTGAGGCATTGCAGGCCCAGGGCCGCGTCACCCAGAACGCCGGAAACATAGATACGCTGCTGCGGCGCCGCGCCTGAACGAGTCAGCCAGCTTTCTCCGGTCTCGCCCATCAGTTGCAAGCTGACCGTCAACGGGCCGCGGGTGGTGTCGCCGCCTGTCAGGGCAACGCCGGTATCGGCAGCCAGGCCGCATAATCCCTGCGCAAAGCCTTGCAGCCAGTGGTCGTTTTCCTGCGGCATGGTCAGAGCCAGCGTGGCCCATCGCGGCACAGCGCCCATGGCGGCAAAATCGCTGAGGTTGACGGCGAGTAATTTATAGCCAATGTCGGCGGGATCGGTATCAGCCGGGAAATGCACGCCTTCCACCAGCGTATCAACGCAAGCGGCCAGCTTGCCGTCAGCAAGATCCAGCACAGCAGTATCATCGCCGACACCGAGCAACACGTCCGCGCGAGCTGCGCCGCATTGCCTGAAATAGCGCTCGATCAGGCTGAATTCGCTCACTGGCTCAGGCCTGCGCCGTTTCCGCTTTCCTGGTCTCGTGCGCCACCTTGTCCAGCACACCGTTGATGAAGCGGTAACTCTGATCCGAGCCAAAGGTCTTGGACAGCTCGATGGCCTCGTCGATGACCACTCGCCAGGGGATTTCCGGGCGAAACATCAGTTCCCAGGTGGCAATGCGCAGTATGGCTTTCTCTACCGGATCCAGCGAACCCACGGCGCGCACAATATGTGGTTTGAACTGGCTGTCTATCTCGTCCACGCGGCGCGGAATCTCGCTGACGATGGCGTCGATATATTCCTGCTCGGCCTCGCCCAGTTTTTCCGGCGACGGTATGCTGGAGAGTATTTCGTTAGCGCCCTGCCCGGTCATGTCCCACTGGTACAGCGCCTGCACAGCCACCTTGCGCGCTTTGTGGCGCTGGCCCTTCATCAGCCGATCTGACGATAAACGTCGATCATTTCCACGGCAGTGACAGCAGCTTCCGCGCCCTTGTTGCCGGCCTTGGTGCCAGCGCGCTCAATGGCCTGTTCGATGCTGTCCACCGTGAGTACGCCGAAAATCACCGGAATGTCGGTTTCTATGTTCAGTTTGGCCAGGCCATTGGCGCAGGCGCCCGCCACATAGTCGAAATGCGGCGTGGAGCCGCGTATGACTGCGCCCAGAGCAATGACGGCATCATATTTCTTCGTCCCGGCCATGCGTTTCGCGACGCCGGGAATTTCAAAAGCGCCCGGCACTTTCACCACGTCAATCTTGTCCATGTCGGCGCCGTGGCGCTTCAGGGCGTCCAGCGCGCCATCCAGCAGGCTTTCCACGATGAAGCCGTTGAAGCGCCCCACCACAATACCGTAGCTGGCGCCGGCAGCGGAAAAACCGCCCTCGATTGTTTTCACTTCAGTCATTTTTCAATCCTGCTCCGGATGGTCAATATATTCAGTCACTTCCAGCCCGAACCCGGCCAGGCCGTGCATCACCATGGGCTTGCTCATGACGCGTATTTTTTTTGCGCCCAGATCGGCCAGTATGCGCGAACCCTGACCCACGGTACGAAACTCGGGCATTTTTTCCTGCCAGTCCTGCTGAACCGTGCCACTGTTCTTTTTATACCGCGCAGTGACATTGTGCAAATCTTCCGGCGCCATTTCGTTTTGCAGCAGCACCACAACACCCTTTCCCGCATCGGCCACCGCGCGCAGGGCGGCGCTCACCGACCAGTCATCGCTGACCGCCACTTCGCGCAGTATATCGGAAACACCGCGGTTCACGTCCACCCGCACCAGCACCGGCTCATCCGGAGTAATATCGCCCTGCACCAGAGCCACATGGGAACTGTCGTCCAGTTTGTCGCGATAGACCACGGCGCGGAAAGCGCCAAAATGCGTATCCAGCATATCTTCCGACTCGCGCACGATACTGGACTCATGTTCCATGCGGTAGCGAATCAGGTCTTCGATGGTGCCGATTTTCAGATCATGCTCTCTGGCGAATTCGATCAGATCCGGCGCGCGCGCCATGCTGCCGTCTTCTTTCAGAATTTCACAAATGACGCTGGCAGGCTCCAGGCCGGCCAGCCGTGACAGGTCCACGCCAGCCTCGGTATGGCCGGCGCGGCTCAACACGCCGCCAGGCTGCGCCATGAGCGGAAATATATGACCCGGCATGACGATGTCATCGGGGCTGGCGTGAGTCTGGACCGCCGCCAGCACCGTTCTGGCGCGGTCAGAAGCAGAAATACCCGTGGTTACGCCTTCAGCTGCTTCAATGGAAACCGTGAAATTGGTGGAAAACGGTGTATCGTTCTTGTCTACCATGAGGGGCAGTTTGAGCTGTTCGCAGCGCTCACGCGCCAGCGGCAGGCAAACCAGGCCGCGAGCATATTTAACCATGAAATTGATGGCCTCCGGCGTGACCTTTTCCGCCGCCATCACCAGATCACCTTCGTTTTCACGGTCCTCGTCATCCATCAGCACCACCATGCGGCCGGCGCGGATATCCTTGATCAGATCTTCTGCTTTATCCAGTTTCAACCGCCAAACCCCGTTCGTTGCAATAATTCCAGATCAATACCGCTTCCAGCGCTGCTGTCGCCACGCAGCAGTTTTTCAAGATAGCGCGCAATCAGATCCACTTCCAGATTCACCCGATGGCCGGATTGCAGCGTACCCAGCATGGTTTCCTGCAGGGTATGCGGCACGATATTCACGCTAAACCGGTTACCCTCTGTACGATTCACTGTCAGACTGGTTCCATTGATGCAGATGGAGCCCTTGTCCGCCACGTAGCGCACCAGATCGTCGGGCATGTCGAACACGAAGGCTTCCGAGCGCCCCGCCACTTTTCTCGAAACCACCGAACCCACGCCATCCACATGGCCGGACACCAGGTGACCGCCGAGACGATCCTGCAGGCGCAATGCCGGCTCCAGATTCACCGGGTCGCCGATTTGCAAATCACCGAAGGTCGTTACCGACAGGGTCTCTTTTGACACATCCGCCGAAAACGACGCCTCACCAAACTCCACCGCGGTCAGGCAGACACCGTTGACAGCAATGCTGTCGCCCGGTTGATATTCGCTGATATCCAGCTTGCCCGTGGCAAAGGTCGTACGCATGTCGCCGCCGCGATCTTCCAGCCGCTGCACGCTGCCGACACTTAGTATGATTCCCGTAAACATCAGTTCTTTACCCTGGCCATGAGCCTGATATCCGGTCCGATGCGCCGCACATCCGACCATTCCAGTTCGATTTTTTCCGCCAGATCGTCCAGCGGCGGCAACTTGAACATACCACGAGAGGTATCACCCAATACCGCAGGCGCCAGATAAATCAGTAATTCATCCACCAGCCCGGCATCCAGCATGGCGCCGTGCAGGGTTGCGCCGGTTTCCACAAAGACTTCGTTGACGCCGCGCGTCACCAGGTATTCCATCAGGCCCGGCAGACTGACGCGGCCTTTTTCCGACTTGATGCGCACCACCTGCGCACCCGCCTGGCGCAGCGCATCTTCTGCGCCGGTATCGTCGGATACGGTGACAATCAGCACCTCGCCATCAGTCCTGAACAGTTTCGCATCTGGCGGCGTGCTCAGGTGACTGTCCACGATCACGCGCAATGGCTGGCGCTCCACGCCCTCCAGCCTGACGTTCAGCGACGGGTCATCGGCCAGTACCGTGCCGACACCGGAAACAATCGCCGAACTGCGGGCGCGCCAGCGCTGGACATCCTGCCGCGACTGGCGCGAGGTAATCCACTGACTCTTGCCATTGGCCAGAGCAGTGCGCCCGTCAGCGCTGGCGCCTGCCTTTGCACGCACCCACGGCCGCTTTTCGCGCATGCGCGTGACAAAGCCGATGTTCAGGCGCTCGGCTTCGGCTGCCAGCAAACCCACATCGGTCTCGATGCCGGCTTTTTCCAGCATGGCGACACCTTTTGAATCCACCAGCGGATTGGGATCAAGCATGGCGATCACCACTCTGCTTACTTTGGCATTGACCAGCCCGTGTACACAGGGCGGCGTCAGCCCTTCATGCGCACAAGGCTCCAGGGTGACATAAACCGTTGCGCCCCGGGCCTGATGGTCAGCCTGCGCCAGCGCCACTACTTCAGCATGGGGACCACCGGCTTTTTCATGCCAGCCTTCGCCCACCACTTTTTCGTTGCGCACTATGACACAGCCCACTCTGGGATTGGGGTCGGTGGAATACAGGCCTTTTTCGGCCAGCTCCAGGGCGCGCGCCATATATCGTACGTCAGCAGCGGTAAATTCCATGATTCAGGGCATCCTTCAGTCGTCGGCGCCGGATTTGGCGCGCAACCGCTCCAGCTCCTCGGTGAACGCGTCCAGATCCTGAAAGCGGCGATAAACCGAAGCGAAACGCACATAGGCCACTTCGTCCAGTTCCTGCAGTTCTTCCATCACCCAGTCTCCCAGCTGACTGCTGGGCACTTCGCGCTCGCCGCTGGCGGACAACTTGTGGCGGATACGATGAACGGCCGCCTCAACCTGATCGGCCTCAACCGGTCGTTTTTCCAGCGCACGCATCATGCCCGCGCGCAGTTTGGCTTCGTCGAACGCCTCGCGGCACTGGTCTGACTTGAGTATCTGCGGCAGGGACAGTTCGGCTTTTTCGAAGGTGGTGAAACGCTCGGCGCAGTTCAGACATTCGCGTCTGCGGCGCACGGAAGCGCCGCCGTCAGCATCGCGGGAGTCAACAACCCTGGTGTCTTCGCCTTTGCAGAACGGGCAGCGCATGGTGGTTAATAAGGCTTGAGGCTTGAGGCTTGAGGCTTCAGGGGCGTCAAACCGGAGCTATTGGTGTTGCCGATACTCATGTTTGTTCACCCCCGCCAATGATCAGGCGGTGCCTTTGGCGCCTTTTTCGTACACCGGAAAACGTGCGCACAGATCCAGCGCTTTCGCCTTGACGTCGGCGCGCACGGATTCGTCGTCCATGTTGTCCAAAATGTCACAAATCCAGTTGGCCAGATCCGTGACCTCTTTCACGCCAAAACCGCGCGTGGTGGCCGCCGGCGTGCCGATACGCAGGCCGGAGGTGACGAACGGCGAGCGCGGATCATTGGGCACGGCGTTCTTGTTCACCGTGATATTGCCCTCGCCAAGCGCCGCTTCCGCGTCCTTGCCGGTAATGTCCTTGTCCACCAGATCCACCAGAAACAGATGATTGTCGGTGCCGCCGGAAACGATATTGTATCCGCGTTCGATCATGGTTCCGGCCATGGCTCTGGCGTTGTCCACCACCTGTTGCTGATAAGCCTTGAAATCGTCTTGCAGCGCCTCCTTGAAGGCCACCGCCTTGGCCGCTATCACATGCATCAGCGGGCCGCCCTGGGTGCCGGGGAAGACCAGTGAATTCAGCTTTTTCTGAATTTCCGCGTTCTCTTTCGCCAGAATAATGCCGCCGCGCGGGCCGCGCAGGGTCTTGTGGGTGGTGGAGGTGGTCACGTCGGCGATCTGCACCGGGCTGGGATAAACGCCCGCCGCCACCAGACCGGCCACATGGGCCATGTCCACAAACAGATAAGCGCCCACCTTGTCGGCAATTTCGCGAAAACGCTGCCAGTCCACCACGCGGGAATAGGCGGAAAAGCCGGCCACAATCATTTTCGGATGGTGTTCATCGGCCAGAGCCTCGACCTGATCGTAGTCGATTTCGCCGGTGGACTCGTCCAGGCCATATTGGTGGGCATCAAAAAGCTTGCCGGAAAAATTCACCTTGGCGCCATGGGTCAGATGCCCGCCATGGGCCAGACTCATGCCGAGTATGGCGTCACCCGGCTGCAGCAGCGCCAGATACACCGCCGCATTGGCCTGCGAACCGGAATGCGGCTGCACATTGGCGTAATCCGCATCAAACAACTGTTTGACCCGGTCGATAGCCAGTTGCTCGGCCACGTCCACATATTCGCAGCCGCCATAATAACGCTTGCCCGGGTAGCCTTCGGCATACTTGTTGGTCAGTACCGAGCCCTGTGCCTCCATCACCCGCGGGCTGGCGTAGTTCTCGGAGGCGATCAGCTCGATATGCTGTTCCTGGCGCCTGTTCTCATCGGTAATCGCTTGCCACAATTCGGGATCGTAGTCGGCTATGGTCATGTCTTTGCTAAACATCGGCTGGTAAGTCTCCGGGTTAAAATTCTTCGACGACGGGTTTGTCCCTGTCATCATTTTCCTTCTTCACGGCCATCAGATCGGCCTTGGTCAGGCCCAGCATCAACACAATGGGGCTGGCCACGAAAATGGATGAATAGGTGCCCACCACCACGCCGATAATCAGCGCGAAGGAAAAACCGCGTATGCTTTCGCCGCCCACCAGGAACAGCGCCAGCAGCACCAGCAAGGTGGTCAGCGAGGTCAGTATGGTGCGCGACAGGGTCTGATTGATGGATATGTTCATGATTTCAGCCGGTGCGCCCTTGCGCAGCTTGCGGAAATTTTCGCGAATTCGGTCGAACACCACGATAGTATCGTTCAGCGAGTAACCGATCACCGCCAGCACCGCCGCCAGCACCGGCAACGAAAACTCCATGCCCAGCATGGAAAACACGCCCACGGTAATCAACACATCGTGGAACAGAGCCGCCACCGAACCCACGGCGAAGCGCCATTCGAAACGCCACGCCACATAGAGCATGATCATACCCAGAGTGTACAAAATCGCCAGCCCGCCTTTCTCGGTCAGCTCCTTGCCCACCTGCGGGCCGACAAACTCGACCCGGCGCAACTGCACATAACAGGGCGCAGTGGCACCATTCTTGTTACATAGCTGCACTTTGTCCGGCCCGGCCCGGGCGAAGGATTCACCCTGAGCCGCGCGCAGCTTGTTGAGCAGCTGGTTGCTCAGCTCGGCGCTGTTGGCATTCTCGTCCATGGGCAGCCGGATCATGACATCGGACGAAGTGCCGAAATGCTGCACAATGGCCTTGCTAAACCCGGTATCGGCCAGGGTGCCGCGTATGTCATTGATATCGACCGGCTGCGCATAATGCACTTCCACCAGCGTGCCGCCGGTGAAATCGATGCCCAGATTCAGCCCGCGCATGAACAGCGACGCAATACTGGCCAGAATGACCAGGGTCGAAAGAGCCAGCGCAATCTTGCGCATGCCCATGAAATCAATATGTGTATTGTTCTTGAAAATTTTCATCGGTCAGCCTCGGAAAGATATCGGCTATATGGGCAATTTTTTCAGACGCCGGCCACCCAGCCACAAATTGACAATGGCGCGAGTGACAAAAATGGCGGTAAACATGGAGGTGATGATGCCAATACTCAGGGTAATGGCAAATCCCTTGATCGGCCCGGTGCCGAAATTGAACAGCACGATGGCTGCAATCAACGTAGTCACATTGGCGTCGATAATGGTCGTCAGCGCACGATCATAACCCGCGTGGATACTCGCCTGCGGCGAATTGCCGTTGGCCAGCTCCTCGCGTATGCGTTCAAAGATCAGCACGTTGGCGTCCACCGCCATACCCACGGTCAGCACGATACCGGCAATACCCGGCAACGTGAGTGTGGCCTGAAACAGCGACAAAACCGCCACCAGCAGTACCAGGTTCAAAACCAGCGCCACGTCGGCCACCAGACCAAAACCCTTGTACACCAGCACCATGAAAAACAGTACTGCCGCCATGCCGATCATCACGGCGCGGAAACCCTGATTGATATTGTCCTGGCCCAGACTGGGGCCAATGGTGCGTTCTTCGATGATGTCCACCGGCGCCGCCAGCGCGCCAGCGCGCAGCAATAGCGACAGATCACGCGCTTCTTCCACGCTGTCCAGGCCCTGAATCTGGAAACGCTTGCCCAGCTGATCAAGAATATTGGGTGCGGTAATCACTTCCTCGATTTTCTTGCGTTCGCGGATTTCGTGACCGTTTTCATCCAGCAGCGGGTTGCCCTCGGCGTCGCGCTTGGTGATGTTGCGGTGTTCCAGATACACCACCGCCATGCGCTTGCCGATATTTGCGCCGGTTACTTTCGAGTTCTTTTTCGCGCCCTGGGCATCCAGAGTGATATGAACCACTGGCCCGCCGTCGCGGGTATCGATGCCGGCAGAGGCGTCCACCACGTTGCTGCCGGAGTAGATCAGGCGTTTTTTCAGCAATATGGGGCGTTTCTCGCGGTCGTAATAAATACGCGAACCGGGGGGAACGCGACCGGCCAGAGCGCCCGCCACATCGTGTTCCTCATCCACCAGATACATTTCCAGAGTCGCGGTACGGCCGAGTATTTCCTTGGCCTTGGCGGTGTCCTGTACGCCGGGCAGCTGAATCACGATGCGGTCATCACCCTGCTGCTGGATAATCGGCTCGGCCACGCCCAGTTCGTTGACCCGGTTGCGCAGGGCTGTCATGTTCTGTTCCAGCGCCGACTTGCGGATTTCACGCAGGGTCTTTTCCGTGAGCGTCAGCTTCAGAAGCGGCTTGCCATCGCGATCCGCTTCCGAGAGTTGCAACTCCGGCTGTTCCTTGCTGATCAGCGCCTTGGCTTTTTCGCGCTCGGCTTGGTCGCGGAATTTGATCTCAATACCGCGATCTCCCTGCTGGTTGACTGTCAGATAACGGATTTTCTCCTTGCGCATGGAAGAACGCAGATCGCTGATATAGCTTTCAATCTGGCGCTTGATCGCCGTCGTCGCGTCCACCTGCAACAAAAAATGCACGCCACCGCGCAAATCCAGACCCAAAAACATGGGCGCAGCGTCCAGCGCACGCAGCCAGGCGGGCGTTGCCGGCAGCAGATTCAGCGCCACCGTGTAGT
>QOAV01000017.1 GCA_003972845.1 Gammaproteobacteria bacterium | reverse complement strand
TGTCTGACGGTGTGGGTGACGGTTTTTCATATATCAACCGCATGGGCAGCAACATTTATGAAAAGACGCTCGGAACATTAATTTGGGACGATTCCGAATACGGAAAAGATACTACAACGGATTCTGCTTTTGGTCCAGTACGCCTCACCAATTACATGGGTGCTGACAGACAAATGGACAAAGCCGCTGTTATACTTGAGGCTTACAAGACTGACCCACGAATCACCAACATCGTGTTCTATCTTTACTCAGGCGTTGGTAAAAAACAGTTATACTCCGAACTCAATCGTGCAAGTCGAGTCTTCGCAGTCCGTGATACCAGTTTCCGCGGCCGCCCCTTCTTTCCCGAGGAAATCCGTGAAACGCTGTGCGCCAGCGGATCTGAGAGCCTGCTGGTGACAACGCCCACTCAAATAAGGGCCTGTATTCGCAGTAATGCGCGCTTGCCACAGCCCGAGTTGATTCTTTCCTCCGCCGCGCCGCTGGACAGAAAAATGGCCGAACGGGCGGAAAAGACTTACCTCACCCGTGTGGTTGAGTTTTATGGCAGCACAGAAACCGGCGCCATTGCCATTCGGCAGCCGGTGGTCGAACAAAGCTGGGAGACATTCCGGGGAGTTCGGGTTACTTCCGTTAACAACGAGCTGGAAGTCCGCGCCGATTATTTGCCCGGCCCGGTATTGGTGCAGGACCAGGTCGATATCATTGATTCCCGCCATTTCCTGCTGCTGGGCCGCAGCGCTGACCTGATCAAGATTGGCGGCAAACGAGAGTCACTGGCGAGGTTGAATCAAACGCTGCTGGCCATGGACGGCGTCGAGGACGGCGCCTTTTTCGTCCCGGAAACGATCGGCGACCGGGAACCCAGGCTGGCGGCCGTGGTGGTTGCGCCCGGGCTCTCGGTCAAAGACATACTGTCTCATCTGAGCCATTCCATAGACGCTGTTTTTCTTCCCCGCCCGCTAAAAATAGTGGATGCTCTGCCGCGAACGACCACCGGAAAGCTGACCCGCAAAGCCCTGCTGGCTATGTTAAAATAATGAGCCATTGGGTTGAGAAAGAGGAGCGCAGCAACCTCGCTACCATCCGCCTCATTGTTGTACTGGCGCGATCACTGGGACGGCGGGCGGGTCGGGCCTTGCTCTATCCGATCACTCTTTATTTCGTAATTTTTTCCCGTGGCGGCTATCGCGTTTCAAAAGACTTTCTGCAACGAGCGATGAATACCCAGCCGGGTTTCCGCCACGTGTTTCAACATTATTATGCGTTTGCCAGCACCCTGCTGGACAATGTTTTCATATCAGCGGATCAATTTGACCTGTTCGATATCGAGATTTGCGACAACGGCTGGCGCAAGGTGATTCGCGCCGACACCAGCGCCGGCCGCGGCTCGATTTTTCTGGGAGCGCACCTGGGCAGTTTTTACGCCATGCGTCTCACCGGCGACAAATTCAACATCCCCGTGGCGGCCATGATGCACCGCGCCGAATCCAGCAAGATCATGCAGGTGTTGGCCGAACAGGCGCCTTCCCTGAAACGGAACATCATCGAAATCACCGATCCGGACGCCTGGATCAGAGCCAAATCCCTGCTCGACGAAGGCATCAGCATCGCCATACTGGCCGATCGTTCGGTCAACGCCGACAGCAATCTGCAAATCGACTTTCTCGGCAAGCCGGCATCGTTTCCCGCCGGCCCGGTGATCATTTCTTCGCTGCTGAAAGTGCCGGTTTATACCATTTTCACCCTGTATCGGGGCAAGGCGCTGTACCAGGTGCATATCCACCGGCTCAGCGAAAGTATCCGCCTGGATCGCACCGACCGTCTCGAGTCGGCGCGGCCTTACGTCACCCGCTATGTGCGTCAGCTGGAAGATCATTGCCGGCTTGCGCCCTATAACTGGTTCAATTTCTACGATTTCTGGGCCGCAGCCGAAAAGCCCGGCACAGCCGACCATGAACAATCTGCCGATTGAATTAACCGCCCCCATCATCGTACCGCGCGATCACCCCAGTCTGGCGGACCATTTTCCGTCCCGCCCCGTGGCGCCGGGCGCATTGGTGCTGGATCTGATGATTTCCGCCTATCTGGCGCGCTTTCCACAAAAAAAGCTGGTGGAAATCGTCGTTGCCAAATTCCTGCAACCCGTGGCGCCAGCCGTGGTCTATACCCTGACTGTGTCCAAAGGCAAAAACGGCTCGCTGGTTTTCAAGCTGCTGGACGCCAATAATAACCTGCTGCTTACCGCTGCCATGCGCTTTGAAACCCGATGAAAGCTTTGCTGATCATTCTTGCCCTGACGCCGGCCACGGGCGTTTTCGCCGGCGACTGGAACCTGGCCGAACTGGCGCGTCAGTTTGCCGGCGTCTCGCAGTCCCGTTCCGCTTTCGTCGAACACACGTCTTCGGCTCTGCTGAACGAAAATCTGGTGACTCGCGGCATGTTGTTTTATCAGGCGCCGGACAGGTTGACCAAACAAATCAACGAGCCTGAAAAGGCCACCTGGTTCATTTTCGGGGAAGAAGTCATCCTGGAAAGGCCGGGCAAACAGCAGAAACGCTTTTCCATTGATGCGCACCCCGCCCTGCGGCCGCTGGCGACCAGCATACGCAGCCTGCTCGCAGGACAGGTGGAAGCTCTGGAAAATTTTTACAACACCCGTTTATCGGGTACAGAAACAGACTGGAAGTTAGTGCTCACACCCAGGGAAGATGCGTTGAAAGCATTCATTCAGTCGATCACTATTCAAGGTGTGAAAAACCATTTGAAACGGGTGGTCACGTTGAATACGAATGGTGATCAGACAGATATGCAGGTCATGGACAGCGCGGACCCGAACCCGCAGTAACAAGAAGCCGCCGCTCAGGCGCTGAGCTTGAACTGCGATAGAGCCGATTCGATGACGCTTTCCAGATTGTGTATCTTGTCTTTGGCGCTGGCAGCTTGCGCCTGCTTCTGGCGTTCTTCCAGCAATTCATAGGAAATATTCAGGGCGGCAACGATGGCGCAGCGCTCGTTCTCGATGATGCGGCCGTTCTTTTTGATATCGCGCATTTTCTCGTCAAGAAACGAGGCGGCCCTGAGCAGATCCGCGCGCTTGTCCTCAGGACAGGCAACCTGCAGATCCAGTCCCATGACGGTGACTGTTACACTTCCTCGTGTCACGCCCTATTCCCCATCTGCAGATTTCAGCCGGCCGATAAGTGAATCTATGCGCTGCTTGACCGCCAGATTTCTTTCGCGCATGCGGCCGTGCTCCTCGGCAAGGCCCGTCTGGGTCTTGCGAAGCTTCTCGTTATCGGTTTTCAACGCGTCGCACAAAGCCACCAGGTCATTGACCTTTTGCTCCAGACGCTTCAATTCATCATCAATCAAGGCTCGCTCCCTCTATACCCCAAACGCGGAAAGCCCTGCCGGGACAAACGGCTCATTCACCGCCGGCGGAACTTTCCAGTCCCGCAGGATATTAGGCACACTCGCCCATCGGGTCAACCTTTCCGCGCGATTTGCATCGGTGATACACTCGCGCCATTTCTGTTGGCGGCAAACACATTGAACGACTACCAGACACTCGACAGCGCCCTGCGGCTGGCCGACGCGCCGATCTCGGCGGCCGAAGCCCATGGCATCATTACCGGCTCCCTGTGCGTCAACCAGCACGATGAGAACGGTCACTGGATCAGACTCATCCTGGGCACTGACGATCCGCAGCAGCTGAAGGTATATGGCCCGTTGATCAATCAGCTGGTATCCACCTATACCCGGGCGCGCGAGTCCCTGACGGATGCTGATTTTTCTCACGAGCTGTTGTTGCCGGACGACGACGCCAGCCTGCGGAGCAGAGTGGAGGCGATGGCCGACTGGAGCCGCGGATTTCTGCTGGGGCTGATGAAAAACGGCCTGAAGCAGCCGTCCTCTTTGCCCGGTGATGCCGGCGAATTCATGCAGGACCTGATGGCGATCACCGAAGTGACCCCCGACGATGACGATGACTTCGAGGGACAGGAAAAATCGCTGGCCGAGCTGATCGAATATGTCAGAATCGGCATCCGGCTGGTTTACGAAGAACTGAACCCGGATCGAGCTGCGCAGGCAGCGCTCACCACGCACTAGGCAAAGGAACGTCCGTGAACAAAGATGTATTCGCCACCCGGCGGCACAATCTCATGAAACACATCGGGGAAGGCATAGCTATCATTCCCACCGCGCCAGTGTGCACGCGCAACCGGGATGTGGAGTATCCGTACCGCGCAGACAGTGATTTCGCCTACCTGACCCATTTTCCGGAGCCGGAAGCGGTCGCCGTGCTGGCGCCGGGCAGACCCCAGGGCGAATTCATCATGTTCTGCCGGGAAAAAGATCCGGAGAAAGAAACCTGGGACGGCCGCCGCGCCGGGCTGGAAGGCGCCTGCAACGACTATGGCGCGGATGACGCATTCCCCATTGATGATATCGACGACATCCTGCCCGGCCTGCTGGAAAACCGGCCCGAAGTTCATGTGCCCATGGGCCGTTACCCCGATTTCAATGACCGGCTCATGGGCTGGGTCAGTACAGTGCAGAAAAAAGCCCGGGCCGGCGTGCACGCGCCCAAGCGTTTTGTCGATCTTTCGGAAATACTCTACGAGCTTCGCCTGATCAAGCAGACCCCGGAATTACGCGCCCTGAAGAAAGCCTGCACCATTTCCGCCAAAGCGCACAAACGCGCCATGCGTGCATGCAAACCGGGCCTGCATGAATACCAGATAGAAGCCGAACTGAATTACGAATTTCGTCACGGCGGCGGCCAGGCGGTAGCCTATCCACCCATCGTCGCCGGTGGCGCCAACGCCTGCATACTGCACTACACTGAAAACTCCGACCCGCTGAACGATGGTGATCTGCTGCTCATCGACGCTGGCGTCGAATACGATTACTACGCCGCCGACATTACCCGCACATTTCCCGTCAACGGCAAATACAGCGCCGAGCAGAAAGAACTGTACCAGGTCGTACTCGCCGCGCAACAGGCTGCCATCGACGTTACCCGGCCGGGCACTCTGTGGAACGAACCCCATGACGCGGCAGTCGTAGTGCTGGCGCAGGGGCTGCTGGACGCGCGCATCCTCAAGGGATCGCTGGATGGCGTACTGGAATCCGGGAGCTACAAGCGATTCTACATGCACCGCACCGGCCACTGGCTGGGCATGGACGTGCATGACGTGGGAGAGTACAAGATAGAGGACACCTGGCGGCAACTGGAGCCGGGCATGGTAATGACAGTGGAGCCAGGCCTGTATATACCGGGGAATTCCATCGGCGTTCATCCACGCTGGTGGAACATCGGCATTCGCATCGAAGATGATGTGGTCATCAAGAAAAAAACCGATGTGGAGATACTCTCCTCGGCGACGCCAAAAACAGTGGAAGATATTGAACAGTGGATGGCGGGGTAGGCGTCAGGCTGGCGCCTGAAATCCTCCCCACTACCGCCCCAAAGCTGAATCACGCTAGAATACCCCGACCATGAGCAACCCCAGTTACGATATCCTCATCACCGGCGGCGGCATGGCCGGCGCCAGTCTGGCTTGTGCTCTGAAGCGCTCCGGCCTGTCTGTCGCAGTAATCGAAGCGGTCGCGCCGGAAACCGGCCAGCAGCCGGGTTATGATGATCGCACCGTGGCTCTGGGTCACGGCTCCTGGCGCGCCCTGCAGGCGCTGGGTATCGATCTGCCACCGGCCACCGCCATCGAGCATATCCATATTTCGGAAAAAGGCGGTTTCGGCATCACCCGCATCGACCATCGCGAGGAAAACGTGGTCGCCCTGGGCCATGTGGTGGAAAACCGGGCTTTTGGCGACAGCCTGTGGCGGCAGATGAAAGACGCGGACAACATAGACATCATTACTCCGGCCACCGTCACCGACCTGACCCAATATATCAACCAGGTGGTTGTTATTATAGACGGCGAAGGCGGCCGCCGCGAGATCAGCGCCAGACTGCTGGTGATTGCCGATGGCGGACGCTCGGCGGCGCGTGAAGCAGCCGGCTTCCGCTTCCGGCAAAAACCCTATGGTCAAACCGCCATCGTCGCCAATATCAGCACTGACCGCGGGCATGAGCATACCGCCTGGGAACGCTTTACCGGCGACGGCGCCATCGCCCTGCTGCCCATGACACAACAGCGGTATTCGCTGGTCTGGAGTGTGCCTGACCGGCGCGTGGAATCGCTCCTGCAACTGCCGGACGGGGCCTTCCTGCGGGAACTGCGGGAAGGCTTTGGTGATCGTTGCGGCCGCTTTACCGAAGTCGGCAAACGCGCCAGTTATCCCCTGTTTCTGAGCAGGGTCAGCTCGCCGGTCTCTGGCCGTACGGCGCTGGTCGGCAACGCTTCCTGCAGCATGCATCCGGTGGCCGGACAGGGCTTCAACCGCGGCTTGCGCGATGTCGGCGCTCTGGCTGAACTGGTGCATGAGGCCGGTCTCTGCGGCGACGACCCCGGCAGTGAAAGCCTGCTGAAAGCCTATCAGAGCCGGCGTCGCTTCGATGATCGCCTCACCACGACTTACACGGACAGCATGATTCGAACATTCAGCACGCCTTTTCCGCCGCTGAAACTGGCGCGCAATCTCGGGCTGGCCGGTGTTTCCCTGATACCCGGCCTGCGCCATGAGCTGGCGAGTCTGTCCATGGGCGAACACGCTCGCCTGCCCCGCCTGCGACACAACATCCCGGAGAATTGTCATGGTCAGTAAAGCGCAGCGGAATAAATCCGGCACATTCGACGCCATCATTATTGGCGGCGGCATGGTGGGCGCGACCATCGCCGCCGGACTGGGCAAGGCAGGCATATCCTGCGCCCTGGTGGAAAAAAACCCGCCGAAACAGAAACCGGTTGACGACATCGGCTTGCGCGTCAGCGCCATTACGCTGGCATCGCAGCGCATTCTGACCCATGTCGGCGCCTGGCCCATGATTGAACACATGCGCGCCCGGCCGTTTACCGAAATGCAGGTCTGGGACCAGCAAGGCTTCGGCTCTATCCATTTCGATTGCGCCGACGTGGGCGAGCCGGTAATGGGGCATATCGTGGAAAACGACATCATCGTCGCCGCCCTGTGGAAAACGTTATCCGCCGCGTCCAGCGTGACCAGCTACAGCCCCGCCAGCGTCGAAAACATCCAACGCGATGGCGAC
Source organism: Gammaproteobacteria bacterium (assembly GCA_003972845.1). GTDB lineage: Bacteria > Pseudomonadota > Gammaproteobacteria > QOAV01 > QOAV01 > QOAV01. Next base: position 1,761 of record QOAV01000017.1, on the reverse strand, counting down.
AAGATGCAGATTACCTTGTCCAACGGCTCTGTCATCCGCTCTGACCTGCTCATTGGCGCGGAAGGTGCAAATTCTCTGGTGCGTGAATTTTCAGGGATCAAATTAAAAGTAAGCGATTACAAACAATCAGCCATCGTGGCCAATGTCAAAACCGGACTCTGGCACCGCGACACGGCATGGCAACGTTTCACGCCCACCGGCCCGCTGGCTTTTCTGCCGGTATCCGACGAGCTCTGTTCCATTGTCTGGAGCAATGACACCAGCCGCGCCGAGGAGCTGATGGCGCTGGATGAGGCTGAATTCTGCAAGTCGCTGTATGCCGCCTTTGACGGCAGGCTGGGCGCGTTACAGCTGGTGAGCAAGCGCGCCGCCTTTCCGTTGATAAAACGCCATGCGGTTGACTATGTGCAGCCGGGGCTGGCTCTGGCCGGCGACGCCGCCCATACAGTGCACCCGCTGGCAGGGCAGGGCGTCAACCTGGGTCTGGCTGATGCCGCGGTTCTCATCGAAGAGCTGGTCCACGCCGTAGCCCGGGGCCAGTCGCCCGGCGACTACGCCGTATTGCGCCGCTACCAGAGACGCCGCAAGGGCGACAACCTGCTCATGCAGAACAGCATGAGCGCATTCAAGCACTTGTTCGGATCGACCCTGCCGCCGGTGGGTTTTGCCCGCAGCCTCGGCATGGATATCACCAACCGCATCTCACCACTGAAAAACCTCATCAACCGTTTCGCCATGGGACTGGAAGGCAACCTTTCGGACATGGCAAAACCGCCTCCGCGATAAAATGAAAAACCCATCGAGGGGCAAGCGTTGGCTCCTGCTCTGGATAGCCCTGATTTTTGTGGCCGTACTGGCATTGCTGATCTACTGGTTTAACATGCCGGCGCCGGTAACGACCCAAGCCGCCGGAACCAGCCAGGCTTCCAGTATTTCCATCGAAACGGCCGGGCAGACGCCGATCCGTTTCAGCTTCGCCAACAACCGCTGGCTCATGACCAGCCCCATGACCGCGCGGCCCAACCAGGCCCGCCTGCAACTGCTGTTGAATTTGCGCAACCAGATTCCCGATGATGCTACAACGTTCCAGGCTTCGGATGTGAATGAAGGCATGATCCCCACGCCGGACATCACCATCAACATAGATGGCGAGACCTACGCTTTTGGCGCTCTTACCGCGGACCGGCAATACCGGCATGTGCGTTATCATGACACCGACTATCTGCTTCACGATCCCTGGTTCAGTGACACGACGGTAGAAATGGATGAATTTCTCGATCGGCGTTTATTAGCCCGGGGTTCTGTCATTGATGAAATTCGCTTGCCGGACGTCTCTCTCCACAAGCAGGCCAGCGGCGCATGGAAGCCCGACAAACCACTCGAAGTAAGCACTGGCGCGCTGGCCGCCCTGGTCATGAACTGGCAACTGGCCTACGCCAGCGCTTTGCACGCTGGCCCCGAAAACATTGACGGCAAACCGGATGTAAGTATTCACTTGTCTGGAGACGCACGGGACAGGTGGCATCATTTTTCCATTCTGCAACGCGCTCCGATGCTGAAACTGTATGATCCGGAAGCCCGGATCAGCTATTCATTCCCCGTTGATATCGCGTCAGGCTTGCTGGACTTGCAGGCGCTCAACGCCGAAACGGAAATCGTGCCCGAGCCCCGGCTGCAATAAACCATGCCCGAGCTGCCGGAAGTGGAAACCACCCGCCTGGGCATTGCGCCGCATGTGGAAAGCAGGGTCATTACCGGCGT
>QOAV01000062.1 GCA_003972845.1 Gammaproteobacteria bacterium | reverse complement strand
CCTGGTGCGGGATGACCGCCAGGGTTCCGGCGACATGGAGGACCGGGATGAGGGCGATCTGTTCGACGCGACTTCCTGGGCGCCCGGCGATACTATCAGCGACGGAAACAAGGCCAAGCTGGATCTGAATGGCTGGTACGTTGATCTGGCGGACAAAGAGAAGTCACTGGCTAACCCCCTCATCTACAATGGCAACGTGTTCTTTACCGCCTATACACCACCGGCCAACGCGGCAGATGCCCCCGAAGAGTGTACCGGCAGCGCGCTGGGTGACGGCTATTTCTACGCTGTTTCGGTAGCCGATGCGAGTCCGCCGTTCGATCTGGTCGACGAGAATCACACGAACCTGGAGAACCGGAAAATCAAACTCAACAGCCAGGGCATACCCGGCGATCCGATCATCATGAATGGTGACACCGGCCCGCTGATTTTCGCCGGTGGCGACGTGATCAAGGACATACACGGGGAGTCTCCGTTGAGTTCCGACTCGTTCCGTCAGGAATTCTGGATCGACCTGTTCGACTAATGGAGAAACTGTCATGATACTTTCATCATCCCGTCATTCATTCTCGCGAGGGTTTACTCTCATCGAGATCATGATAGTCGTCGCCATTATCGGAGTGCTGGCTGCTGTGGCTTTTCCCAGTTACCAGCGCTACGTGATGGAGAGTCGCCGCTCCGAGGCTAAAAGTTTCCTCAATCAGGTCATGCAACAGGAGGAAAAGTTCTATACGGAGAATTTGACCTATACGACTGACCTGACAGCGCTAGGCTACCCGATTGCATCGCCGCGCTCGGAAAACAGCTATTATCGTGTAGTTGCCCAGCTTTGCAAACAACCCGACGCGCCGATTGAAGAATGTGTACGGCTGCGCGCCATTCCCATTTCCCCCACCCAGCTGAACGATACGGAATGTGACAAATTCATTCTCGACAGCCGCGGGCGAAAACGTCTAAGTTCCAGTGCAACCGGTACGGTTGCCGATTGCTGGTGAGCGGTACGCAGTAATTCACTGAACCTTGCTCTGAACAGGAGTAAAATGCCGGGCTGGAAACAGCCCGGTATTTTTTATGGAACAAACCGTTATCGTTGTAGGCGGCGGCGTCATTGGCTTGCTGACGGCGCGGGAACTGGCTCTGGCCGGGCGCGACGTCACTGTTCTGGAGCGTAACAGGCTCGGCCGGGAGTCCTCCTGGGCCGGAGGCGGCATTCTTTCACCACTTTACCCCTGGCGTTATCCGGAATCGGTCAATGTCATTGCCGGCTACGGTCCGGCGGCCTATCGACGGCTTGCCGAAGAACTGGCGGAATACGGCGACTTTCAGTACCAGCAAACCGGCATGATGATACTGGATACCGGCGAAATCGATGAAGCCAGAACCTGGGCGGCGCAAGACTCGCAGCGAATTCTGAACTTGATTGATCAGGAACAGGCGCGGGCACTTCAGCCCGGACTACAGGGACTGGAACAGCGGGCGATCTGGATGAATAGTCTGGCGCATGTGCGTAACCCCCGTTTGCTGAAAGCGCTGGTTCCCTGCCTCAGGGACAGGGGCGTGCGATTGCTTGAGAACACTCCGGTCAAAAATTTCCGGTCTGTTGCCGGCGGCGTGGTGGTGGAAACCGCTCGGGGAGAGCGGGTCGCGGACAAGGTCGTTGTCTGCGCCGGCGCCTGGAGCGGCGACTTGCTGAAACGTAGCGGCATCAATCTGCCTGTGCAACCGGTAAAAGGCCAGATGCTGGTGTTCGAACCTGCGCCCGGTCTGGTCAAGACCATGGTCATGAAAAACGGTCGTTACCTGATTCCCCGTCGTGATGGCCGCACCCTCATTGGCAGTACGCTGGAACAGGAGGATTACGACAAAACGACAACCAGCGAGGCGATGAAATCCCTGCGCCAGAGCGCTATCGACATGATTCCCGCCATCGCCGACCTTAAAATCGAGCATCACTGGGCGGGTTTGCGGCCCGGCACGCCAGACGGCGTGCCCTATATTGGTGAGCATCCGGAAATCCCCGGCCTGTACGTCAACGCCGGACAGTTTCGCAATGGGCTGGTGATGGCGCCCGGCTCGGCGCGGCTGGCAGCGGACCTGGTTCTGGGTCGCGATCCGGTATTTGCACCCGAACCGTACCAGTTATCCTGATTTGCCTGGCCGGCCCAATGAGAAGCGGTTGTTGAATGGCCCAAAGTCTTTTATTATCCGCGGCCTTCGCAGTACACGGCTTTTGTTTATCAACAAAGGCCTGATTGAATGGAAATTGCCGGAATAGCTCAGTTGGTAGAGCAACTGATTCGTAATCAGTAGGTCGGAGGTTCGACTCCTCTTTCCGGCACCATTTCCGGTCTTCACTACCAATGCCGTTTTGGCAATACCGTTTTGGCGCTTTCTGCCTCAATCCCTGCGGTGGCGTATTTTCCCCAATCTGTCTGGTTCACCTCCTTTAGAAGGTTTACCATTACGGCAGGCGTTCGGGGCTGCAGGCAGTTGTTCGGCCCGGTTGCTGAATCGGGGTAGAGGGAAATTGAAAGGAGAGGCATGCATGTCACGAAAAGGAAATCGAGTAGAATCACTGATTGCCCTGATAGCGATATTCGGCGGCATTTCGATGCCGGCCATTGCCGGGGCTGACTTGCCACCTGCTGTTAATACAGCGCCGGAGTCATCGGCAGCTGGCATGAGCTGGCATTTCGAGGATGTCCCCGCCGGGCAAGTCCCTGCGGGCTGGCGGGTTGAGGCCACCAACCAGAAAGGCTCGCTGCCGGTCTGGGAAGTGGTCAAAGACTCGTCCGCGCCGTCGCCGGATCATGCTCTGGCCATGGCCCGACCCGGTCGCGGATCGGGCGGCATGTTCAGCTTTTTCGGCGGCACGTTCAACTTATGTTGGACGGACAAGGTTTCATTTCTGGACGGAACCGTCAAAACCGGCTTTCGGGCGGTGAAGGGCAGGGAAGACCAGGGCGGCGGCGTGATGTGGCGGGTATTGGACAGGGATAATTACTATGTCGCCCGCTTCAACCCGCTGGAGGACAATTTCCGCCTGTACCGCGTACTGAACGGCCACCGCAAGATGCTGGCAAGCGCGACCATCAGGCTGCCCGCCGGCTGGCATACTCTCGGGATTACGCAAAAAGGCAGCCACATGGCTGGCTACATCGACGGCAGGAAGTTGCTGGAAACAAGCGACGGCACTTTTCCATCTGCCGGCGGCGCAGGCCTGTGGACCAAAGCTGATGCCGTGACCCTGTTCGATGATTTTTCGGTAATAGCCCAATAGCTCGGCCTACGGAGATGCGCATGAACAGAGATATATTTCGCAGCTGGATGTTGTTGCTCGGCGTCCCGGGGTTGATGATGATCGGCTGTGAACAGCAGTCATCGGTGCAGACTGTCACCGTTTATGTGTCCGAGGATCAGGTGTTTTCCGAACCGGTGCTGCGCGATTTCGAGCGTGACACCGGCATCCGGGTGAAGGCGGTTTACGATACCGAGGAAGCCAAAAGCACCGGCGCCATGAACCGTCTCATTGCCGAGAAGGCCAATCCACAGGCCGATGTCTACTGGGCCAACGAACCGATTCGCGCCGAGGTACTCAAACAACAGGGTATTGCCAGCCCTTATCAGTCGCCCAATGCGCAGAACATTCCTCCGGCGTTTCGGGATGCGCAAGGCTACTGGACCGGGTTTTCCGCCCGCGCCCGGGTGTTGCTGGTGAATCGCGGGGTGAAGGAACAACCGGCGTCCATCCTGGCCTATGCCGACCCTCGCTGGAAAGGCCGCTCGGTCATCGCCAATCCGTTGTTCGGTACCACCACATCGGAGATAGCTGCGCTGTTTACCCTGTGGGGCGACCAGAAAGCGCAGGCATTCATGGAGGCGCTGAAAAAAAACCGCGTGGCTGTTTCTACCAGCAATGGTGAAAGCGCCGATTTCGTTGCTGCGGGACGGTATGATTTCAGCCTGGTGGACAGTGACGACGCGGTCAATCGCATGCGTCAGGGCAAACCGGTGGACATGGTGTATCCGGATCAGGGCGAAGGCCAGATGGGTACTTTCATCGTTCCCAATGCCGTGGTGCTGATCAAGGGCGCGCCGCATCCAAACCTGGCAAAGCAACTTATCGATTATTTGTTATCCCGCGAAACCGAACGCAAGCTGGCGTTTGCTGATTGTGCGCAGATACCTTTGCACCCCGGCGTGGAAATGCCGCCGGAGCTGAAACCTATTCAAAGCATCAAGACTATGCCGGTGGATTATGCGGAGATTGCCAGAAAAATGTTGCAGGTTCAGCCTTATCTGAGAGAGTGGGCGGGGCTGTAGGCGACCGTCGCCGGTCATGGCAAAGCGGCTCACCCTTGCTCTGGCGGTACTGTTTTTCGTCATTACCGGCGCACTGCCGGTGTTGTCCATGCTGTTCAGAAGCATCTATATTGACGGGCATTTCGGCCTGGAATCCTATCGTGGTCTGATGAGCTCGAGCCATCAGTGGCTGCTGATGCGCAACAGTCTGGCGTTGTCATCGCTGGTTACTCTGCTTACGGTGGCGGCGGGTGTTCCGTTGGGCATCCTGCTGGGCAAAACCGACCTGCCATATCGACGGTTGCTGACTCTGTTGTTTGTCATTCCGCTGTTGATTCCGGCTTATATTATAGCGGTGTCCTGGTCCGGTCTGCTGGGTCATTGGGAGACGGCGGGGCGCTGGCTGTTTGGCCTGCCGGGTTGCGTGTTGGTGCTGTTTTCTGTTTTCCTGCCAGTCCCCATGCTGTTGACCATGGTTTTTCTGCGCACCATCAATCCCGAGCTGGAACAGGCAGGCCGGCTGGTCAGCAACTGGCGCGGCGTTCTGCGGGGCATCACCCTGCCACTGATCCTGCCCGGTATCGGGCTTGCCGCCTTGCTGGTTTTTGTGCTCAGTTTCGGTGAATTCGGAGTGCCGAATTTTCTGCGTTTTGCTGTGTATCCGGTAGAGAGTTTCACCCAGTTTGCCGCGTTCTATAATTTCCGGGCAGCCACAGCTGCGGCGCTGCCGCTGGCGGCGGTAACCTTGATCCTGCTCTGGCTGGAAGCCAGCTGGCTGCGTGACAAGACCTGGCGAGTCCGCCCTGTCGCGGGAGCCGGTCGGGCGCCGCTCATCGAGCTGGGCAGTCATCGGTTATGGCTGTTTGTTGTGGTCGTCTGCGGCGCACTGGTTTTTGCCGTTATACCCATAGTCGTGTTGTTGTTCCAGTCCACAGGCGCTTACGCTGAAGCGTTCAGCAGGGCAGGGGCCAGCCTGTTACGCAGTCTGGCCTACTCGGCTTTTGGCGCCAGCCTGCTGGTCGTGCTGGGGTTTCTCATTGGTTATCTGGTGTATACACAACCAAACCGTTATGGGCGCGCAGTGGACAGCCTGACTTTCTTTCTGTTTGCTCTGCCCGGCACGGTGATCGGTATTGGTCTCATCAGCCTGTGGAATACGCCGTGGACCAATCTGGTATATGCGACGCCGCTGATTATACTGTTCGGCTATCTGGCCAAATACACCGCGCTGACTTCCCGTATCACCGTTTCGCAGCTGGCGCAAATATCGCCGAGCATGGAGCAGGCCGCCGAGATTGCCGGCGCCGGCTGGTTTCGGCGCATGCTTTTCATTGTTGCGCCATTGGCCTGGCGTGGTCTGCTGGCTGGCTGGCTGGTGGCTTATATTTTTACCTTGCGAGATACCGGCATTACCATGCTGGTCTATCCGCCGGGGCACGAAACCCTGCCGGTGCGTATTTTTACCCTGATGGCCAACGGTACTCCGCAACTGATTGCCGCTTTGTGCGTCATCATGATTGTCGCCACCTTGTTGCCCGCCGGGCTGCTGTGGTCGCTGCTGATTCGGAAAAACCCGGGTGTCGGCCGATGAATGCAGTGGAACTGGCGACCGTGTCCAAATCCTTTGGCGGTGAGAAGGTTCTTGACGGTCTCTCGCTGGTGATCGAACAGGGCGAACGACTGGTGATCCTCGGTCCATCGGGTTGTGGCAAGACCACCGTGTTGCGACTGATCGCCGGTTTTGTCCCCCCCGACAGCGGCAGCATTTGTCTCGAAGGTACACTGGCGTCCCGGGACGGGCGCATCCTGCTGTCGCCAGAGCGGCGACATATCGGCATGGTATTCCAGGATCTGGCCCTGTGGCCGCATTTCAGCGTCATGGGAAATATTGAATTTGGTCTGAAGGCGACTGGCGTCCCGAAAGCCGAAAGGCGGCGGCGCATAGCCGAGGTGCTGGCGCTGACTGGACTGCAGGAATACGCCCGCCGCAAACCCGGCGAACTCTCGGGCGGACAGCAACAGCGGGTAGCGCTGGCAAGAGCGTTGGCCCTGCAGCCGCGGGTGCTGCTCATGGATGAACCCCTGTCCAGTCTGGATGAAGAATTGAACCAGCGACTGCGCACAGAAATCGTGCGGTTGCAGGAGCAACTGGGTTTTACCCTTGTTCACGTCACCCACAATCAGGAAGAGGCGCGGGATATCGCCAGTCGCATCGTGGCCATGCAAGGCGGGCGGATCAGCGACTAGCATCCGCGGGAAAATGAAGTATTACGGCAGCCTGTTTGCGCTGTGTTATGGTATCAACCGGCGCAGTATGAAAACCTGCAATTCTGTTGTGATGCTTTGCGCGATGCCAAATGGGAAGGGATCCCAGACTTTTAAGGCTTTATTCAGGGCGGTTTGTAGCATTTATCTGATAAGTTGATATAGTTAACGCCCAAAAGATAGGCACGCTGAAAGTCATTACATTAACTTCGGTTGGTAATTGGCTGAATTTACGGTGAAGAAACAGGGCGAGGCGTTGTATCTCTAACTTTTGGGTGGTATGGATTTGACCAAATTACACCTGTCGCACCTCTCTCATGCAGTTATATCGTCAAGGATTGATGAAAATCAGTGTCCTTGACAAACTTTATAATATTTGTATATTAGATTATACTGAACATAAAATCCCGTTGATATAACATGGTTGGTGAACGTACGATGTCTTCTATTCCAAGAAAATCTGTTTCAGTCCCGCGAGGGAACTCTCTTCTCAAGTTTGGCCTCAGTATTCTCACCGTGCTTGCCTTGTCAGCCTGCGGAGGGCATGACAAGGAAGGCGGGGAAAAGGCGGAAAATGCTGCGGAGCACAAAGTGGCTCACGCCGAAATGTCTCCACGGGAAGCGCGCAACTTTCAGATTATACAGGTGCGGCTGGATGACAAGCCGGGCAGCGTACCACTCGGTGGCACAGTGGTGTCGAGGAATGAGACCAGCCTGAAGGCACAAATGCCGGGGCGGGTCGTGTTCATTGCCGGTGAGGAAGGTACCAAGCTGGAGCCTGATCAGGTGATCGTGGCGCTGGATGACGAGGGATTGCTGGCCAAACGCAAATCCGCGCTGGCCCAGCTAGATCGAGCCCTGTCCGCGGTCAGGGCTGCGCGCATTCAATATACGGACACCATATACAATGACGGCGTGCAGACTCGCGGCGGCATGGGTTTGCCGTCCATGTTCGACCACATGTTTACCAAGAATGCTGGCGACATGATGGGAGTGGGAGACCCCGATATGGATCGTTATGCACAGATTCAGGCGGCCAGAAGCGCGGCAGAGCAGGCTGATGCGGCGGTTGTGCAGGCGCAGGCGGCTCTGGATGAAATTGAAACCATGCTGCGGGACAAACAGACCTTGTCGCCAGGCAACGTCGTGATTCTGGAAAAGTACATCGAGCTGGGCGATTCGGTCATGCCGGGCCAGCCGCTGGTCAAGGTCGGCGATGTGAGCAAGTTGCAGGTCAGGGTCAATCTGCCGTCGGGCATGATCAAAAGCATCAAGAAAGGCATGAAGCTGCCAGTGACTCTGGGTACCAATGGCACGGTGATTCAGGGCGAGGTCGAGCGCATTTACCCGTCAGCCGATCCTGTCAGCCATACCGTGACGGTGAAGATTTCCATCCCGTCCAACGCTCCGGCGGCTCCGGGCATGTATGTGACTGTTTCCATTCCGGAAGCAGGCAAGGGCGGACGCGCTTTACCGGTTATTCCCGCGCGGGCGGTCGTCTGGCGCGGCAGTCAGAGCGCCATCTTTGTGGTGAACAGAGAAAACCGCACGGAGATGCGTATGGTGCGGGTGGGCAAGAACCGCGGCGGTCTGGTCAAGGTGCTGTCCGGACTGCGTCCGGGCGAGCGCGTCATTGCCAATCCCACGCCGACGCTGACGTCGGGCGTGCAAATATTGCAGGGCTCGCCTCCCGGCGGCCAGCGATCCTCGGCCGATCGGGCGCGGGGCGCATATTACAGGGGCAGGCCCGAAAACGTTTCGTATTCCAATCGTCGTTCCTACTAGGTTAGAGGGGGAAATATGTCTGACCAGAAAAAGAAAGCGACCGACGGAAAGACCAAGGGAATAAAGCACAATCCGGGATTGGCGGGACGGCTGGCCAAGGCTTTCATCACCTCGCCGCTGACTTCCATCCTGATGATGACTTCGTTTGCCCTGGGCATGCTGGGGCTGCTGGTTACTCCGCGTCAGGAAGATCCGCAAATTTCAGTACCCATGGTGGATATATTCGTCCAGTTTCCCGGCGCATCCTCGGATCAGGTGGCGACCATGGCGGTGGAGCCGCTGGAGCGGGTGATGAGCGAGATCGAAGGCGTGGAACATGTCTACTCCGCCTCCATGCGTGGTCAGGCCATCGTTACCGTGGAATTCGAGGTCGGCGAAGACATGGAGCCCGCTCTGGTTCGGTTATATTCCAAGCTGGCTTCCAATCTGGATATCATGCCCCCCGGCGTCATGGAGCCGCTGGTCAAGCCCAAGGGCGTGGATGACGTGCCGGTGATGGCGGTGACCCTGTGGTCGAAGGATCTTGATGACGCCGCCTTGCACAAGCTTGCCGGAGACGTTTTGCAGCGGGTGGAGGAAATTGATGAAACCGGCCCCGGGTTTATTGTCGGTGGCCGCAAGGAACAGATACGCGTCAATATAACGCCCGCCAAACTGGCCTCTTACGGGGTGACGCTGGATCA
>QOAV01000175.1 GCA_003972845.1 Gammaproteobacteria bacterium | reverse complement strand
ACCTTTGAATGGGCCACTTTCCGCATGATCGGCAAGGCGCCCACCGCCGACGTGCTGATCAGCATACTGGTGGCGGCAGTAACCGTATTCTACGACCTCGCCATCGCAGTTATCGTCGGCGTCATTGTCTCTGCCCTGGTGTTTGCCTGGGAGCATGCCAAGCAGATCAAGGCCACTGTGCATACCGAGCCGGATGGCGCCAAAATCTACGAACTCAGCGGTCCGCTGTTTTTCGGCTCCATCCAGGCCTTCCATGATTTGTTCACCCCGCGCGAGGACCCGGATGACGTTGTCATCGACTTCTATGACTCGCGCGTGGCCGACCACTCCGCCCTGGAAGCCATCGACAATCTGGCGGAGCGCTACCAGCGCGCCGGGAAAAAACTGCATCTGAAACATCTGAGTCCGGAATGCCGTACACTGCTGGAAAAAGCCGGCAGCCTGGTGGAAGTCAACGTGCTTGAAGATCCCAGATACCATGTGGCCGACGACCGGCTTGCCTGAACAGAAAATTTCAGTTGAACTTTTACACTCGGCCCCTTATCTATCCATTTCATTACCCTAAAGAGGAAACACAGCATGAAAAAAGCAATTCTGACCAGCGCAATCCTTCTCGCTGCAGGCATGGCACAGGCCAGCGAAGACCTGACACCGCGCATCGACGCCAGCCGCGCTGCGGTCAAGTCATTCATGACCCAGCTGAAAGGCGAATTGCAAGCTGGCATGAAAGCCGGCGGCCCGGTCAATGCCATCGACGTTTGCCATACCAAAGCGCCGGAAATCACCAGCAGCGTATCAAAGGAGAAAGGCTGGGAAATTGGCCGCACCTCGCTGAAAACCCGCAATCCGGCCAACAAGCCGGACCAATGGGAACTGGCGGTGCTGAAAAAATTTGAACAGAGAAAAGCCGCCGGCGAAGACCCGAAAAAAATGGAATATTCGGAAGTGGTTGAAACCGATGGCAAGCAGACTTTCCGCTACATGAAAGCCATTCCCACCGGCGCAATATGCCTGACCTGCCACGGTGAAAAAGTTGCCCCGGAAGTCGAGGCAAAACTGAAAGAACTATATCCCGAAGACCAGGCTCTGGGCTACAAGGAAGGCGACATACGCGGCGCATTCACCATCAAGCAGCCGATTTCACCCACGGCGCCCTGAAACAACCGCGCAGTGCCCATGAATCCCGGCCCCGGTAACGAAAAGAGTAATTGGTGATTGGTGATTGGTGATTGGTGACTGGTGAGGCTGAAGGCGCCGGGAGCAGCCCTGCGAATCACGCCTCGCCTCTCGCCACCTTTTCAAACACCGCCTCCATGCGCTCCAGCATGAGGCAGTCGGTATAAGCTTGCTCCACACGCTGCCTGCCGGCGCGGCCCAGTTGCCTGCGCAGATCCGCATCTTCCAGCAGACGCGACAGGGCCGAGGCCAGCGCCGCGGCGTTTTTGGGCTCCACCATCAAACCGGTTTCATCAGCGGCAACCAACTCGTCGATACTGCCCACCGGCGTTGAAATCACCGGCAGTTCACAGGCCATGGCCTGCATCAGCCCCTGCGGAACGCCTTCGTTGGCGTAAGACGGCAAGGCAAAAACATCCATGCTTTGCAACCAGGGCAATACATCGCTCTGGTTGCCCGGCATGATGACCTTGCGCCGTATGCCCAGTTCGTCAATACGCTGTTTCAGATGCTCCCGCTGCGGGCCGTTGCCCACGATGAGCAGATAAGCGTTGTCCTGCGCCCGTTCGGCAAAGGCTTCCAGCAGGTATGCATGGCCCTTCCAGCTGCGCAAAGTGGCGACAATACCGACGATCATGCCCTCTGCCGGCAAGCCAAGCCCGGATCGCGCCCGAGCCCGGTCGCCGGGAGCAAAATGCTGCACATCAATGCCGGTCGGGATAGAGGTAACGCGCCCGGGGTCCATGCCATTGTCGTCGATCAGGGTCTGACGCAGTCTTTCGCCTGTCGTCACCACATGGTCCGTGGCACTCTGGTACAGCCATCGCGCCAGCCAGTGTTTTGCCACCGGCGCCGAGATGTGCCGCGTTCTGACAATACCCGGCCGTTTGCGCCAGAAACGGGTCGCGCCCGCCGCCAGCCAGCTGTCTGCCGAACTGTGCGTATTGATCACATCCACCGGGTGGGCCTGCAGCCAGCGGCGTAATGCCATGACCCCGGAAAGCGATGGTTTCTCCAGCGGCAATTCCACCACCTCGATACCCCTGGCGCTGGCTTCGCGGGCAATATTCGACTCCGGCGTGCAGGCAATCATCACTTCATGCCCGCGCTGCATCATGCCTGCTGTTTCGTTCAGTATGCGTATTTCCTGGCCGCCCCAGCCACGGGATGCTTCGGTATGCAGTATTTTCAAGATCGCTCCAGCACCTGTCCGTACAGGGAAACTATTTTATCAACCATATTGTTTAGCGTTAAATCCTTTGTGGTTGCAACCGCCTTGTCACAATAGTGATCCCGGCCATGTTCCATGACGGCTTTCATGTTTTCGGCAAAGGCCGCCACATCCAGGGCATCCGCCACATAACCGTTGCCGCCGTTGACAATCAACTCCGCCGCGCCGCATTTGTTGCTGGTAATCACCGGCAAGCCCGAAGCAAAGGCCTCGGTGCAAACATTGGGGAAAGGATCATAGAGGGTGGGAAGCAGCAGCGCATCGGCAGCGCCATAATATTTGCTGACGTCGTTTTTCCTGCCCAGAAAGAAAACCCTGGACGCAATACCCAGCCGACCCGCCAGACGCTGATACCGGGCCACGTTCTTGTCCACGCCGATTACCATCAGGCGGCTGTTCCCGCCGGTCCGGGCCAGCGCTTGCAACGCAGTCGCCAGCCCTTTGCGTTCGAACCCCGAGCCGACGAATAAAAACACGAACGGCTGCCCGGTGATGCCCGTCTGCTCCAGCAACGCCTGCCGCGAGACTCTTGTGGCGGGGGAAAAAATCGTTTGATCCACGCCGTTGTAAATCACATGCAGGCGCTCCTCGGGGTAATCAAACCAATGCCGGATTTCGTCTTTCACCATGCGCGAATTGCAGATGACGGCTTTCAGGCGTGGACTGGCAAACAGTGTTTTCTCGGCATCCAGAACCTGGGCATGGTAAGGCGACAGGCGGCTGGCCACACGCGCCAGCGGAGCCCGCGTCCTGGCTCTCTGCGCCAGCCATTCACCATGCACGCCGTCGCCGGCTCGATAGATGTCGCAACAGGCTATGCGCTCATGGGATTGCACCAGATCGAACCGCCGGGATGTTACCGTCGAGCAGACAAATTCGGCAAAACCTTTCAGCCGGCTGCTGCGCGAGCGATAGCGGCCCGGATCGCGAATCACTTCCAGCCCGGCGCTTCCCGACCCGGATCCGGGCCAGTCCCGCGCAATAACGACAGGCTGGATATCACGCCCGGCCATGGCCGCCAGAGTACGCTCCAGAATACGCTCGGCGCCGCCATCGGGGCGGTAGCTCTGGCGAACAAAAGCGAGGCTCAGGGTTTTCGACATGGCGGCGGTTTTAGAAAAAGGCCGGAAATGTTACTCTATCCGGCTCCCGAACACGATTGAGATTTACGCGGAACCTGATCTATACAGTCCCGCGAGAGGTAATTATGTCGTCACAAAAAACAGTCACCGTTACCGATAACCAGACCGGCAAATCACTGCAGCTGCCGCTGATAGAAGGCACCCATGGCCCTGCCGCCATGGATATCAGCGGGCTTTACAGGAACACGGGGTACTTTACCTATGACCAGGGTTTTGTTTCCACCGCCAGTTGCCACAGCGCGATCACCTTCATCGATGGCGAGAAAGGCCAGCTGCTGTATCGCGGCTATCCCATCGAGCAGCTTGCGGAAAAATGTTCTTTCATGGAAGTCGCCTGGCTGCTGCTCAATGGCGAACTGCCCACGGAGCAGGAGCTGCTCCAGTTCGAAGACAAGCTCACGGATTATTCCTCCGTCAACGAAAGCCTGAAAAATTTCATCAGCGGCTTTTACCACGACGCCCACCCCATGGCGGTGCTGGTGGGCGTGGTCGGCTCGCTGTCGTCATTTTATCCCATGGATGCCAGCAACATGACGGCGGCCGACGCCCAGATCGCCGCCATGCAGATGATTGCCAAGATGCCGGTGATCGCCGCCGCCAGTTACAAGCACTCCGTGGGCGGCCCGTTCATCTACCCGCGCGAATGGCTCAGCTACACCGGCAACATGCTCAACATGATGTTTTCCACACCGGCGCGGCGTTACGAAATCGACCCGGTGGCGGAAAAGGCGCTGGACATGATTTTCATCCTCCACGCCGACCACGAACAGAACGCCTCCACCTCCACTGTTCGGCTGGCGGGCAGCTCCGGCGCCAACCCGTTTGCCTGCATATCCGCCGGCATCGCCTCGCTCTGGGGCCCGGCCCACGGCGGCGCCAACGAAGCCGTGCTGAACATGCTGGAAGATATCGGCGATGTAAAAAACATCCCCCAATTCATGGCCCGCGCCAAAGACCGCAATGACCCGTTCAGGCTCATGGGATTCGGCCACCGCGTGTACAAGAACTACGACCCGCGCGCCAAGCTGATTCGCAAAATGTGTCACGAGGTTCTGGAGAAAATGGGCGATTCCAACGACCCCACATTCGAACTGGCCCTGCGCCTGGAAGAGGAAACCCAGAAAGACGAGTATTTTATTGAGCGCAAACTCTACCCCAACGTGGATTTCTATTCCGGCATCATCTACCGCGCCCTGGGCATTCCCACCAACATGTTTACCGTCATGTTCGCCATTGCCCGCACCGCCGGCTGGGCGGCTCAGTGGAAAGAAATGCTGGCTGATCCCAATCACCGCATCGGCAGACCTCGACAGGTATACAACGGCCCGGCGAAGCGGGATGTCCCGCGCCCGCGCTGAAGAAGTTTTCATGACCTGGACCAACCTGCAGTTTTCCTGCTCCCACCAGCTTGCCCGCGAAACCGAAACGGCGCTGGAAGAACTGGGGGCCACCGCCGTTACCTTCGGTGAAGGCGCCGATGCCGCACCACAGTTCCAGCTGGAACCGGGCGACCTGCCGCAGTGGGAGCAGGTGCAACTGACGGCTCTTTTCGACAGCCGACAGGATTTCGGGCGCATTACCCGCGCATTGCGCCGGCGCTTTCCCCAACTCGCCGATACTCCCATGGATCTGGAAGCGTTACCGGAACAGGACTGGGAGCGCGCATGGATGGAGCAGTTCAAGCCCATCCATTTTGGTCATGATCTGTGGATTTGCCCAACATCCTGCGCGCCTCCTGATCCTGCGGCCACCAACATCATGCTCGACCCGGGGCTGGCTTTTGGCACCGGCACGCACGCCACCACGGCGTTGTGCATGCGCTGGCTGGCGCAGCATCGCGCCGATGGGCAGATCGTACTGGATTATGGCTGCGGCTCGGGCATACTCGCCATTACAGCGCTGAAGCTGGGCGCCAGACAGGCCACGGGCGTCGACATAGACCCCAGGGCGCTCACCGCCAGCCGCGAAAATGCGCTGAAAAACGCTGTTTCCGACCGGTTCGACACCTGCCTGCACGGTGAACTGAGGGAAGATTTTCGGGCCGATCTGTTGTTTGCCAACATACTGGCCAACACCTTGATCGAGCTGAAACCCCTGCTGCTTTCCCGTCTGGCCCCCGGCGCAACGATCGTCCTCTCCGGTGTTTTGCGGGACCAGGCACAGCAAGTCTGTGCTGCTTTTCGACCTGAGATTGATTTGCAGGTGGAAACACTGGACGACTGGGCGCTGCTGTACTCAGTGGCATGATGGCATCATCTTTGACCTGGACCGTTCGTCATTCGATGGAACAAAAGTGCTCTTTTTGGATCTTCATTGCGTGGAAATCTCCGTAGAATCACCCATTTACAGACAGCAACCCAAGAATAAACCCTGTATTTTTAATGACTTTTAATATTTTCCTAGAAAAAGCTTTAAGTTAGATTCATAATGTGGCGTAATAACAATAGAAGCTCTGAACGAATCATGACGAACCTGAACTGGCGAACGATGCCTCGATTCACTGCGAAATTTCCTGAAACAGAGCGGCAAATGCAGTCCACTTCGCGACATAATAGCGCCGCTACGACTCAGTCTGAATCTCGCAAGATTCAATCAGAATTTCAATAAGAGGGACTGCCCGGTGTATACCCGCTGCCCGAAATGCAAAACAGTTTTTGAAGCCAGCCCGGAAGACCTGGACGCCCATGACGGTCTGGTCCGATGTGGCGAATGCGATGAGGTATTTCACGTGTTAGAGAATCAGATAGATCAGGAAGAAATTACGCTAGGCGGTTTTTTTACCGACTCCATAAACCGTATTCTGGATGAATCGGAAGCTGCGGAAGATTCCACTGACGAGCGGCCGTCCGACGACGAACCCGTCAGCGAGCATCTCGAAAACATCGAACTCGAGGTGGTTACCGGAGCTCCGCAACCGGACCCGAACATTTACAAGCGACCATTGACTCGGGACGACGCCGATATTCCGCCCCTGGATCAGAACGAGATTGATCAGCCAGAGCAAGAACTGCCGCCCGCGCCGGTTACTACCGGTTTTAACGAGCCCGATTCTGACCTTGACCGACAGCAGACCGTGGATCTGGATGAGATTCAGCCCGAGCTGGATCTGCATGACGCCATCGCCGCTGGCGCAACCACGCTTGCTCAGGAAAACACTGGCGAGGACAAACGGTCCCGGGCCGGTCTGGGCTGGGGCATCGGCGTAGCTGTATTGCTGGCTCTGGCGGCCATACAGGCCAGCGTTCATGTTGAAGGCATACGTACCAACCCGGCGCTGCGCCCGACTCTGGAATCAATTTGCGGAGTCCTGGGCTGCAATGGCGTTCTGCAAAAAGACGGTCGGCTGATCAGCATAACAGGCAGCAACAAAATCGATTCGGCTCCCGGCGAATTCACTCTGACCAGCCGCATTAAAAATAATGCCTCGTTCGACGAAAGATTGCCTGATCTGGAAGTCTCCCTGACCAATTCGTTCCAGATGATGATCGGTCGCCGCACCTTTACTCCCGACCAGTATCTGGTCAACAAACAACTGGCCTCCAAAGGTACGCTGGCGCCAGGCCAGGAAGTCGAGGCCAGGCTGCGCCTGGTCAGCGAGGGTCTGCAGGTCTCCGGTTACGAATTGCATCTGCGTAACCCTGAATAAACCCTCGCCGCCGATATGATTATCGGCCGTTTTGCTCCCACCCCCAGCGGCGCCTTGCACATGGGCTCGCTGGTGGCCGCCATGGCCAGTTACCTCGCTGTTCCCGCCGATGGCGTCTGGCTGCTGCGTATTGACGATATCGATGCGCCACGCGTGGTTCCCGGTTCCGCCGACCGCATCATTCGTCAGCTGGACACTTTCGGGTTTCAATGGCATGGCGAAATTGTCTGGCAATCCCGCCGTCTGGAACGCTACCGGTCCGCCCTCGATCAATTGCGTCAGCAAGGTCTGGTCTATGCCTGTGAATGCAGCCGCAAGACCCTCACCGGTGTTGCCGAAACCGGCCCGCAAGGCATTATTTACCCCGGACTATGCGCAAACAAGAACCTGCCGGAACCCGGTAATGCCCTGCGCTTGCGCGTTACCGATAAAGCCCTGTGTTTCGACGACGCCTGCGTTGGCAGAATCTGCGAGAACCTGAACAAGACCACGGGCGATTTCATTGTGCAGCGCCGCGACGGCGTCATTTCCTATCATCTGGCAACCGTCGTTGATGACGCCGATGCGGGCGTCAACCAGGTGGTGCGTGGCGCAGACCTGCTGGGCTCCACGGCCCGGCAAATCCGCTTGCAACATTTGCTTGGCCTGCCCGTTCCCGACTATGCCCATATTCCGCTGGTGGTCAACGCTCAGGGCCGAAAACTGAGTAAGCAGAATCTGGCGCCGGAACTGGACGAAAGCAGGCCGCTGCCGCTGCTGCTGGATGCCTGGCGATTGCTGGGACAGTCGCCGCTGACGCAGGGGCCGGACGATGTGGCGTCATTCTGGGTTCTGGCGCGCTCCGCGTTCGATCTTTCTCGCGCTGCGGCGAAACAGCAGCAATACGACTAGCAGGGCCAAAACAACCACCAGTACCGGCCGGTTGCCCCAGCGCACATAGGGCGTGGCTCCGCTCATGGGCTGTACACTGACGGTCAGCACGCCTTCCTGGTATTGCGGCAGACTCGACACGATCCTGCCATGCGGATCAATCAGCGCGGTCACTCCGGTGTTCGCCACCCGCAGCACCGGCCGGCCCGTCTCCAGAGCACGCATCTGCGCCATCTGCACCCGTTGCAGGGGACCAATGGAATGACCAAACCAGCCATCCTCCGAGATATTGATGAGCAGTTGCGCCTGCGGCAATTGATCCAGCAACTCCTGACCGAAGGCATCCTCATAACAAATGGTCACGGCAGCCGGGTGGCCGGCAACGTCAAACAGCGCTTGTGGTTTGTTCCAGGCGGAAAAATCCGACATGGGAATGTGCAAATAATCGAGAATACCGCGCAGAAAAGCAGGCAGCGGAAAATAATCGCCAAACGGCACTAGGTGGGACTTGCGATACAGGGCGGCGGCAGAAAGCTGCTGCCGGGTATCGGCATAGCGACCGGCGGGCAGAAAAACCGCGCTGTTGAAATAGCGCTGACCCGGCGCCGATTCCACGCCGCCGAAAATCACTCCGCTGCCGGCTGCGTTGATGTTGCGCAGAGCCGACCACAACGGCTCGCCCAGCCGATGCAGAAAATCCGGCGCCGCGCCTTCCGGCCAGATCACCAGATCACTGCCGCCGGCGCTCAGTCGCAGATGCGTATCGAGTATTTTGCGGCGCGATTCCGGCCGCCATTTCTCCATGATCGGAATATTGCCCTGTACCAGGGCGGCGCTGAGCGGCTCGCCCGATGGCGTGGTCCAGCGCTTTCCGTCCAGCGCCAGCGAACCGGCGTAGATCGCCATCACCGCAACCGCCGCCGCGAGCAGACCCCACCGGTCTTGCCGCTGCATGTTTCCGCCAGAGAATTCGCCGGCCGGTGGCGCAGATTTTTTCCCGCTCAGCGCATACGCCATCAGCAATGCCAGACTGCCCGCTACCAGCGCCGCCAGCCAGCCAACGCCATACACGCCAACCAGCGGCGCATAAGCGCCCAGCGGCGCTTCGGTCTGG
>QOAV01000056.1 GCA_003972845.1 Gammaproteobacteria bacterium | reverse complement strand
AGGACTTCTTCCTCCTCTCCTCAAAAAAATCAATTTTCGCCTGCAATGTCTCCGAGGGAGATCTCGCTGATGCTCTGAAAAACCCAGATGACCACCCTATGGTCGCCCAAGTTCGCAAATATGCGGCAGAGACGCAAGGAGCAGAAGCCACGATACTCTCTGCCCAAATCGAAGAAGAACTCTCCGAGCTCTCACCTGAAGACGCTACCGAATTCCTCCAAGAAATGGGAGTCTCTGACTCAGGAGCCTCCAATCTCATTAAAAGTGTTTACAACCTTCTCGGTCTCCGCACCTACCTCACGACGGGAGTGCAAGAAACCCGCGCATGGACTATTTTTGCTGGAGACAAAGCTCCCGCAGCCGCTGGAGTCATTCACACCGACTTTGAAAAACAATTCATCCGCGCCGAGGTCATCCACTACGATGATTACGTCAAATACAAAACCGTTGCCGCCGCCCGCGAAGGCAACCCGAAGCTGAAGGAATTCGATACTTCCTGTTTTGACGGGCGCTATATCACCGGTACGGTGAACGAGGCCTACCTGCATGATATCGGCGAGGCGCGCAACGACAAGGCCAAACAGCAGCGTTCCGAAGAACATCAGGAACTGGCTCTGGACCATGGCTGAGAAAAAATACCATCGCGATACGCTGGCGGTGCGCGCCGGCTATCAGCGCACGCCGGAAGGCGAACAGTCGGAAGCGATTTTTCCCACCATCAGCTTCGTCTACGATTCCGCCGAGCAGGCGGCGCAGCGTTTTTCGGGTGAATCTGAGGGCAATATCTATTCCCGTTTTACCAATCCAACGGTGCGTACTTTCGAGCAGCGCCTGGCGGCGGTGGAAGGTGCAGAATCCTGCGTCGCCACGGCGTCCGGCATGTCAGCCGTGCTGGCCACCATGATGGGTGTATTGAGCGCTGGCGATCATGTGCTGACGTCGCGCTCCCTGTTCGGCTCCACCATCATATTGTTCGAGAAAATTCTGGCCCGCTTCGGCCTTCAATTCGACTATGTGGACATGACCGATATCGAGGCCTGGAAAAAAGCCGTACGGCCGGAAACCCGCATGCTGTTCGTGGAAACGCCGTCTAATCCGCTGATGGAGCTGGCCGATATTGCCGCTCTCGCGCAGCTGGCCCATGCCAACGACGCCCTGCTGGCGGTGGACAATACCTTTCTGACGCCGATGATGCAGCGTCCGCTGGAACTGGGTGCGGATATTTCGGTGTATTCGGCCACCAAATACATGGATGGACAGGGCCGGGTGCTGGGCGGTGCAGTGGTGGGCTCGAATGAAACAGTCGGTGAGCAGGTATACAGTTTCCTGCGTAGCGCCGGTCCCTGCATGAGCCCGTTCAACGCCTGGGTGTTTTTGAAGGGTATGGAAACCCTGGGCCTGCGCATGCAGGCGCACAGCGACAACGCCTTGATGCTGGCGCAGTGGCTGGAAGCCCGGCCGGAAGTGAGCAAAGTCTACTATCCCGGTCTGGCGTCGCATCCGCAGCATGAGCTGGCAAAAAACCAGCAACAGGGTTTTGGCGGCGTGCTGGCGTTTGCAATCAAAGGCGACAGAGCGGCGGCCTGGCGCATGATCGACGGCACCGAGCTGGTTTCCAAAACCGCCAATCTGGGCGATACCAAGTCTATTATCACCCACCCCGCCAGCACCACCCACGGCCGCCTGAGTCAGGAAGAGCGCGATGCAGCCGGCGTGCATGACAATATAATACGCCTGTCGGTGGGCCTGGAGCATGTGGATGATCTGAAAGCTGATCTGGAGACGGGTCTGGCGGCGATCTGACGCCGATTTGAGATGGGCATGTCCGATGTTTTGCGCATTCTGCTGCTGGCCTGCTGCCTGAGTCAGACGGCCGTGGCCGACCGCAGTGAAACGGCCCGCATTGTGGTGCGTGAAAACATGCCCGGCAGCGAACCAGTGGAGCACCGCATTCTGGTCAGCCCCGATTTCATGCGCATGGATATCGTCGGCGATAACAGCGGCTATCTGCTACTGGATCGCAAAAAACGCCTGATCCACAATATCAACCTCGAAGACAACACGGATTTGCTGATTTCAAAAAGTGAGATCAGCCTGAAGCCACCGGTCCCGTTCGAAAACGAGACTACTGAGGTGGAGGGCGGACCGCTGCCCGCCATTGCTGGACATCCCACACGCCATTACCGCATCAGCACTAATCATGCCGTTTGCCATGATATTGTTGTCCTGGACGGCGCGCTGCAGGATGCCGCCAGGGCCTTGACAGAATTAAACGAGGTGCTGGCTTCGGAGCAGGCCGTTGGCCTGGCCACCGCGCCAAAGGAATTCGTCAATGATTGCGAACTGGCTGCCAGCGTGTTCGAGCCGGGGCGTCAATACCGCCGGGGCTTCCCCGTGCGTGAACAGGACTGGCGCGGGCGGTTGCGTGAATTGATCGATTTTGAGGAAAGCTTCAACGCCGATGCCGGCCTGTTTACCGTGCCGGATGGACTGGAGACCATGACCATGGAGGAAATACGGGGGGAATAAGAGGTGTTACCGCTGCACGGCGGTTTTTTATTTTACGGCGCGGCCGCCATTGTCCTGGCCAGATTGCTTTGCGTCAAAATAATTCAGCTCGAACCGGTCCTTCCTGACCTGCAACACATTTCCGCGCTCATACCAGTCCGCCAGCACGATGCGCTGGGCGGGTTTGCCGTCCAGCATCAGCTCATGCATGTGGGGACGGTGGGTATGGCCGTGTATCAGCCGGGTGACGCCGTGTTTGCGCATGACCGCTGCCACTGCGTCCGTATTCACGTCCATGATTTCCTCGTGCATGCCTGATTGATGCTTTTGGCTTTCCAAGCGCGCCTGTTGCGCCATTTCCAGGAGTTCGGGGATGGGTTTGGACAGAAACATCGCCTGCCATTGCGGGTCCATCACCATGTTGCGGAAAGCCTGCTGTTTTTCGTCGTCGGTGGTCAGGCTGTCGCCGTGCAGCAGCAACACCCGCTCGCCGTACAGGTCGATCACGGTTTCCGGCTGCATGAGTTGTACGCCCACATGCCCGGCCCAGTCCCGGCCCACCAGAAAGTCGCGGTTACCACCCATAAAAAATACCGGTATGCCGCTGGCGGTGAATTGCTGCAGAGCCTGGTTTACCGGCTGGTACTCCGGCCCCAGCCCGGCGTCGTCGCCGATCCAGAACTCGAAAAAGTCGCCGAGTATGTACAGGGCCTCGGCGGCGCTGGCCTGTTTTTGCAGAAACTGGAAAAAAAGCTGGATGATTTGCGGCCGTTGCGGCGACAGGTGCAGGTCGGAGATGAATAGAGTGGCCATGGCTTTGTCTTGTTTTCTGTTGCCGCGACTTTAACGTCTGGAGCGTATGCTGGCAAAGCCGGTTGCGTGCCGCCGCAATGGGTTCAGCTCAGCAGCGCTACGCTTTTTACTTGTGCAAAGACTTTCGCTCCCGACTCCAGGTTCAGTTCAGCGGCCGATTTGCGTGTGATGCGGGCGAGCAGGGGGACATTGCCATCCAGCATCAGGCGCACGATCACGCGCGCCTCGCCGTCGTCGGCCAAGGTGTCCACGGTGGCCGGAAAGATATTGAGAATGCTGGTCTGTTCCGGCCATTTCAGGGTGATGCTGACATCGTTTGCCTTGACCTGCAGGCGCGCGTGTCTGCCCAGGGCTGGCCGGTCGGCGATGCGAAAACGCCCGCCGGGGAAACTCAGGGCGGCGAGTCTGAACTCGCCGTCGTAACCGGCGACAATGGTTTCGATGACCGTTTCCGTATCCGGCCGGTGCGCCAGCGACAGATCAAGACGCGAGAACAGATCGCTGACCGATCCCGCAGCTTCGACCCGGCCAGTATTCAGCAGCACCAGATGGTCCGCCAGTCGCGCCACCTCGTCGCGGGAATGGCTGACGTAGAGCACCGGTATATCCAGTTCGCGGTGCAGGGATTCCAGCCAGGGCAATATTTCCTGTTTCAGCGCTTCGTCGAGAGCCGCCAGTGGTTCGTCCATGAGCAGCAGGGCGGGGCTGACAGCCAGAGCACGGGCGATGGCCACACGCTGCTGTTCGCCGCCGGAAAGCTGTTGCGGCTTGCGCTGCAGCAGTTCGCCGATGCCCAGCAATTCAACTGCCTGCTCCAGGGACACGCGGCGCTGACGTTTGTTCAGCCGCTTCAGACCGTATTGCAGATTGTCTCGCACGTTCAGGTGAGGGAACAGGCTCGGTTCCTGAAATACGTAACCGACGGGGCGCTTGTGCGGCGGCAGGAAGTGTCGTTCCCCCTGCCAGTTTTTACCGCAAACACTGAGGCTGCCGCTGACGCCGGGTTCCAGCCCGGCGATGGCGCGAAGCAGGCTGGTTTTGCCACAGCCGGAAGGGCCGAACAGAGCGGTGACGCCGTGGCCGGGAATATTCAGGTCGATGTCCAGTTGGAAATCGTCCCGCTGCATGCGCAAACGCGCTTCGATAGGGTTCACAATCGCGCCTCGGCAAAGCGGCGGTTGAAGGCGTAAACCATCATCAGCAACAGGAACGAAAGCAGCAGCAGGCCGCCGGATATCCACTGTGCCTGGTCGTATTCCAGTGCTTCCACGTGGTCGTATATGGCGATGGAAAGGACCTGGGTCTTGCCCGGGATATTGCCGCCGATCATCAGCACCACGCCGAATTCGCCCAGAGTATGAGCAAAGCCCAGCACTGCGGCGGTGAGAAAACCGGGTCGGGCCAGCGGCATGGCGACAGAGAAGAATCGATCCAGCGGCGATGCGCCCAGGGTGGCGGCGACTTCCAGCGGCCGCTGACCGATGGCGGCAAAAGCGTTCTGCAGCGGCTGCACCACAAACGGCAGGGAGTACAGCACGGAACCGATCACCAGACCCGTGAACGTGAACGCCAGCGGTTCGCCGCCCACGGCCTGCATGGCGCGGCCCAGCGGACCATCGGGGCCCAGAGCCACCAGCAGATAGAAGCCCAGCACCGTGGGCGGCAGTACCAGAGGCAGCGCCACCAGCGCCTCGGCCAGAAACTTCAGGCGCGCGCGGGAACGCGCCAGCCACCAGGCCAGCGGCGTGCCGATGATAAGCAAAATGATGGTGGTCAGGGCTGCCAGTTTCAGTGAAATCCACAGCGCGGTGAGATCCTGTTCAGCCAGCATCACGGGGTGTCATATCCTGATTGGCGAATGATTTTACGGCCTGCTTCGCTGCGTACAAAGGCCAGGAATGCCTGCGCCGCATCATTCTGTTTCAGCAGAACGGCCTGTTGTAGCAGTGGATCATACAGTGCTTGCGGGACTTCCCAGATCGAGCCTGGAGCCGCTGTGCCGGGCTGGCGCAGCTGGCTGCGGGCGACAAAACCCAGAGCCGCATTGCCACTTTTCACGAACTGGCAGGTCTGGCCGATATTCTCGCCGCGCACCAGACGTTCCTGCAGGGCATCCCAGCGTTTGAGTTTGCGCAGAACCTGTTCGGCGGCGCGGCCATAGGGCGCCAGTTTGGGGTTGGCGAGAGCCAGATGGCGGAAATCGCCGGATTTCAGCACTTCGCCCTGCGGGTCGACCAGAGCGGTGCGGGGACTCCACAGCACCAGTCTGCCGATGGCGTAGGTGAAACGGCTGCCGGGTAATGCCACGCCTTGTTGTTCCAGCAGTTTGGGGCGCTTTTCATCGGCGGCGAAAAAAGCTTCAAACGGTGCGCCATGGGTGATCTGCGCATACAGTTTTCCGGTGGAGCCGCCGGCCAGTGTGACCTGGTGGCCGGTTTTCTCTGCGAATTCCCGCGCCAGTTGCTTAGCCGCCGGCAGAAAATTACTGGCCACAGCGACGTGGATTTCGCCAGCCATAGCGAAGCTGGTGTAAAACGTTAACAATATTGCCGAAAGTACGGATCGCATGATGGTTGCTGTGACAACGTGTTTCTGGATGAGTGCAAATATAAACGAAAAATCAGTCGGGGTTTGCTATTCCGGCTGGTGGGGTGTACTCGGAGCTGATAAAAAAACCCGCACGACGCGGTTGCCATCGCCATGCGGGTTTTGCCATTTGGTACCGAGGGCCGGACTTGAACCGGCACGGTGTCGCCACCGGGGGATTTTGAATCCCCTGCGTCTACCAATTTCGCCACCTCGGCTTAAGGAGCTTTGGTGGCGCGGAGTATAATGAAATGCCCATGAGCGGCAAAGGAAAATTTGAGTGATCAGCATGACGAAAAGCGCCGCGGCCTGTGGTAGCGATGATTTCGGCCGTGTACTGAAACAGGAAATTCAGTCGCTGGACCCCGATTTGCTGCCGCTGCAGGAAAATCTTGCCCAGGGCAGCGTCGCCCAAGGCGAAGGCTTCAGCGCCGTGGTGTTGCGCGTGGAAGAGGATGGCGGGTCGATCAGGGCCAAGGTCGCCATATTCTACACCGGCGTCATTGCCGGTTGCGCCTGCGCCGATGATCCGACGCCGGAGAATGAAACCACGGAATACTGCGAACTGGTTTTCGTGATCGAGCGGGAAAGCGGCGACACCCGGATTCTGCCTGTTTGACTGGCGCATAAACCTGTTATTCTCCGCCGCCATGAAACGCAGCGATTTTTCATTCGATCTTCCCGCCGATCTGATTGCCCAGACGCCCGCGCCGAGCCGAAGCGCCAGCCGCCTGCTGGTGACGCCGCCGCAGGGTGGGCTCGAGGATCGTCAGTTCAGCGATTTGCCGGATTATCTGGGCGAGGGCGATTTGCTGGTGGTCAACGACACGCGCGTACTGCCGGCGCGTTTTTATGGCCAAAAACAAAGCGGCGGCAAGGTGGAATTCCTGCTCGAGCGCGTCGAAGGAGATCACGTGTTCCTGGCGCAGACGCGTACCTCGAAAAAACTGAAAGAAAACGCTGTGGTTACGCTGGAGGGCGGCGCCACGGTGCGCTTTTTGGGCCGGGAAGGGCCGTTTTCCCGTTTCCGGCTGCTATCGGAACAGCCGCTGGAAACCCTGCTGGAAGCCATCGGGCACATGCCGCTGCCGCCCTATATCCGGCGCGAAGACGTGTTGGCGGATCAGAGCCGTTACCAGACGGTGTACGCCGAGCGACCGGGTGCGGTGGCTGCGCCCACTGCAGGGCTGCATTTCGACAAGTCCCTGCTGGCGCGTATCCGGGGGATGGGCATGGAAACCGCCAGCGTTACCCTGCACGTGGGCGCGGGCACCTTCAAGCCGGTGCTGGTGGAAGACATCCGCGAGCATCAAATGCATGCCGAGCGCTTCAGTCTGCCGCAGCAAACAGCCGACCGCATACGCGCCACGCGGGAGCGCGGCGGGCGTATCATCGCCGTCGGCACCACCACGGTGCGGGTGCTGGAATCGGTGATGCAGAGCGAAGGTGAAATACGCGCCTGCCGCGGTGAGACGCGCATATTCATCTACCCGGGTTATCGTTTTTCGGCGGTGGATGTGCTGGTGACCAATTTTCATTTGCCGGAATCGACCCTGCTGATGATGGTATGCGCTTTCGCCGGAACAGAGCGGGTGCTGGCCGCCTATGAACACGCAGTGCGGCAGAACTACCGTTTCTTCAGTTATGGCGACGCCATGTTGCTGTATCACGGGGAGACTCCATGAGCCGCATGCAATTCAGTGTTTTTTCCAGCGATGGCGCGGCGCGCCGTGGCGCCATGGTTTTCCCGCGTGGAACCATACAGACGCCGGCTTTCATGCCGGTGGGCACCTATGGTTCGGTCAAGGCCATGACGCCGGAAGAGCTGGTCGATCTGGGCGCCGAGATCATTCTTGGCAATACTTTTCATCTGATGCTGAGGCCCGGTTTGGAGGTGATCAGCGCCGCTGGCGACCTGCATCGCTTCATGCACTGGGACAAGCCCATATTGACCGATTCGGGCGGCTTTCAGGTGTGGAGTCTGGCCAAAGTGCGCAAGCTCGGGCCCGACGGCGTTGAATTCCAGTCGCCGGTGGACGGGGCCAGGGTTTTTCTCGGGCCGAAGGAATCCATCGCCATGCAACATGCGCTGGACGCCGATATCGTGATGATTTTTGATGAGTGCACGCCGTTCCCGGCCACGGAGGAGCAGGTACGGGAATCCATGGAACTGTCGCTGCGCTGGGCGGCGGACAGCAAGACCGCGCACGGCGACGCCGACAACGCTTTGTTCGGCATTGTGCAGGGCGGCATGTACGAGCATTTGCGCGAGGAGTCGTTAAACGGCCTGGTGAATATCGGCTTTGATGGCTACGCCATTGGCGGCTTGTCCGTGGGCGAGCCGAAGCCGGACATGTATCGCATCACGAAGTTTCTCGGCGAGCGCATGCCCAAAGACCGGCCGCGTTATCTCATGGGCGTGGGCACGCCGGAAGACCTGATGGAATGCGTGCGCCGCGGCATCGACATGTTTGATTGCGTGATGCCCACGCGCAACGCGCGCAATGGCTGGCTGTTTACCCGTTTCGGCGCGGTAAAAATCCGCAATGCGCGATACGAAAAGGATATGTCGCCCATTGACCCGGAATGCGGTTGTTACGCCTGCCGGCATTATTCGCGCGCCTATCTGCGTCATTTGCAGCGCTGCAACGAGATACTGGCGGCGCGCCTGGCCACTATACACAACCTGTATTATTACCAGGAACTGATGCGCGGTTTGCGCGACAGCATCGAGTGCGGCAAGTTGGGCGAATTTGTGCAAGATTTTTATGCCAGGCGCGGGCAAACGGCGCCTGATGTGGCATAATACGCCGCTTTTCACGGTTGGAGATGAACCATGATGTTACTGATTTCGAATGCCTGGGCGGAAGCGGCTCCCGCCGGACCGGCCGGACCCGGCGCGACGATTGCGCAGTTTTTGCCGCTGATAGTCATTTTTTTGCTGTTTTATTTTATGCTGATTCGTCCTCAGCAGAAGAAAATGAAAGAGCACCAGGCCATGCTTGCCGCTTTGCAGAAAAACGACGAAGTCGTCACCAATGGCGGCACTCTGGGCAAGATTGTCAAGATTGGCGATAATTTTGTCACTCTGGAAGTGGCCGATGGCGTCCAGATCAAGGTGCAGCGTTCCGCCATTCAAAGCCTGATGCCAAAAGGCACGATCAAGAAAGACTGACAGTCCCGATTTATACAGTCGGGTCAGCGCCACGGCACTGGCCTGACGCATCCCTGCACGGAGTTCCGTTCTCGATGAACCGTTACCCTTTATGGAAATATCTTCTGATCCTGGCGATTGTCATACCGGGGTTTCTGTACGCCCTGCCCAATCTGTTTGGTGAAGACCCGGCGGTGCAGGTGTCGGGCCAGCGCACCAGCAAGGTGGACGCGGCAGTCGAGGCTCGCATAGAAGGTGCGCTGAAAAAAGCCGGGCTGGGAACCAAAAGCGGCCTGCTGCAAAACAATCGCCTGCAGTTTAGATTCCACGACACCGAAGCCCAGTTGAAGGCGCGCGACCTGATTCAGAAGGAACTGGGTGACAATTACACCG
>QOAV01000196.1 GCA_003972845.1 Gammaproteobacteria bacterium | reverse complement strand
GGCGCGGCTGCGCGGGCCGTGGCGCAGTTGTTTCAGTTGCGCCAGCGGCAACAGCCGCGCGTGGTCCAGCTTTTTGCGCAACAAAGCCAGTGGATGACGGCCCAGAGTGAGGCCGGTGAGAGCGTAGTCGTCCAGCAAGCGTTGTCCCTCGGATGGCGGCGGTAATGGCGCGTTTTCTTCAAACAGCGGCGCCTGCCGCAACAATGGCGTGGTTCCGTGCTGTCCCCAGACCTGCCAGCGGGCTTCGTTGCGATGCTCGCTCAGTGAGCGCAATGCCCCGCAGGAGGCCAGACTGTCCAGCTCCCTGCGGTTCAGGCCGGTTCTGGCGGCAAAATCATGGATGTTGGCAAAAGGCCGCTGCCGGCGTGCGCCGGTGATGGTTTCGGCGGTTTGCCGGCCCATGCCTTTCACCAGACGCAAGCCCATGCGCAGGGCGGGGTTGCCGGCGGTTTTTTCCAGCATGCAGTCCCAGCCACTGACCAGCACATCCACCGGCCGCACTTCCACGCCACGGCGACGGGCGTCCTGTACCAGCTGATCCGGCCGGTAAAAGCCCATGGGCTGGCTGTTGATGAGAGCACAAACGAAAGCCGCCGGTTCATGGGCCTTGAGCCACGATGACACATAGGCCAGCAGGGCGAAACTGGCGGAATGGGACTCGGGAAAACCATAATCGCCGAAGCCCAGTATTTGCTGGTAAATCTGCTCGGCGAAGTCCCTCGGATAGCCGCGCGCCAACATGCCCTCGATCAGTTTCTTGCGGAACGGCTCCATGCCGCCCTTGCGTTTCCAGGCGGCCATGGCGCGGCGCAACTGGTCGGCTTCGCCGGGGCTGAATCCGGCGGCGACCATGGCCAGTTTGATTACCTGTTCCTGAAAAATGGGAATGCCCAGGGTACGCTCCAGCACGGGCCGCAGGTCGTCGCTGGGGTATTCCACCTTTTCCCTGCCCTGACGCCGGCGCAAATAGGGATGCACCATGCCGCCCTGAATGGGACCAGGGCGCATAATGGCGACTTCGATCACCAGATCATAATAATTGGCCGGTTTCAGACGCGGCAGCATGGACATTTGCGCGCGTGATTCGATCTGGAACACGCCAATGGTGTCAGCCTTTTGGATCATGGCGTAAGTGGCCGGGTCGTCCGGCGGAATATCCTGCATGCGCAGGCGGCGGCCGCTATAGCCCTCGATCAGATCCAGCGTTTTGCGAATGGCCGTGAGCATGCCCAGCGCCAGCACATCCACTTTCATGAAACCCAGGGTTTCCAGATCATCCTTGTCCCACTGGATGATGGTGCGGTCGATCATGCTGGCGTTTTCTATGGGCACCAGCGCGGACAGTTTCTGCCGGGCGATGATGAAACCGCCGGTGTGCTGGGACAGATGGCGCGGGAAGCCGATGATGTCGTTGACCAGAGTCATAAGCTGGCTGACAACCCGGCTGTCCGGGTCGAAACCGGCATCGCGCAAACGTTCCGGCTTTACCTTGCGGCCATCCCACCAGGCCAGCGATTTGGCCAGCGCATCCACCTGATCCAGTGACAGACCCAGCGCTTTGCCCACATCGCGCACGGCGCTGCGCGGGCGGTAGGTGATGACGGCGGCGGCAATGGCGGCGCGCTCGCGGCCATATTTGCGGTAGATGTACTGAATCACTTCCTCGCGCCGTTCGTGCTCAAAATCCACATCGATATCCGGCGGTTCGTTACGCTCTTTGGAGATGAAGCGTTCAAACAGCAAATCCACCCGCGCCGGATCTACTTCGGTAATGCCGAGGCAGTAGCAAACGGCGGAATTGGCCGCCGAGCCGCGGCCCTGACACAGAATTTTTCGGCTGCGGGCATATTTGACGATGTCGTAAACGGTAAGAAAATACGGCTCGTATTGCAGTTCGGCGATCAGCGCCAGCTCCTTTTCCACCAGCTTGCGAACCTGCGGCGGTTCGCCTTGCGGCCAGCGGCGGCGAATGCCGCCCTCGGTTTCCTGGCGCAGAAAACTGGCGGGCGTGTGCTGGTCCGGCACGATTTCGCGCGGATACTGGTAATGCACTTCATCAAGCCGAAAGCGGCAACGCTGGGCAATGCGCAGGGTTTCTTCGAGCAGGGATTGCGGATACAGGCGGGCCAGTTTTTGCCGCGGGCGCAGGTGGCGTTCGCCGTTGGGGTGGAGGCGCTGTCCGGCTTCGCTGATGGCGCAGCCATGGCGTATGCAGGTGAGTACGTCCTGTAACGGGCGTCTGCTAACGTCGTGCATGTGTACATCGCCCGCCGCCGCCAGCGGCAGGCCGGTAGCGGTGGAAATACGGGACAGGGTTTGCAGGCTCTGCTCGTCAGCAACCGACAACAAGCGCTCATACAGCAACCAGCTGCGTTTGGGAAAGCGCGTTGCCAGCCATTGCGCCTGCCCGGTCAACACAGCTTCAACGGCAAAGGGTAGAGGCGGCGCCAGCAGGGCAAGACAATCCGGCAGGCCCTGATCCAGCATTCGCCGTTCAATGTGATAGCTGCCTTTTTCCGATGGCCGGCGGCAGTCGGTAATCAACTGCGATAACGCCGAATAGCCCGAAAGACTCGTCGCCAGCAACACCAGCCGCATGCCATCATCGAAACGAAATTCACTGCCGATAATCAGATGGAAGCGCTGCTTGTCTGAATTCAGCTCCCGGGCCACACGCCAGGCGCGTACCACGCCCGCCAGCGAGCATTCGTCGGTCATGGCCAGCGCCCGGTAACCCAGATCATGCGCCCGTTGCACCAGCTCTTCTGGATGCGATGCGCCGCGCAGAAAGGTGAAGTTGCTGACGCAGTGCAGTTCGGCGTAGCGGGCGTCAGCCGAAGACGCCATGGATAAACCAGTTGTCAGCATGGCGATACAGCCAAAAAGTGACCCCGTTGTGATGGCGGGCGCGATAGTAATCCCGCTGCACGTCATCCTCCCACCAGCCGCTGGCGATGCGTTCCGGCCCGCGCCAGTGGCGGAATGGCCGGATGCTGGTCAGTTTGCGCGGTTGCGGCAACAGCCACAGCGGACGCGGCGGCAGTGATTCGGGCGGCGGCGAGGATTGGCCGGGAATGACGCGGCTCCAGGCATTTTCCGGTCGATGGTCGGGCAGGGCGCAGAGCTGATAAACAGCTTGTCGGCCCAGCCGCGCCTGCAGTTTTTCCAGCAGAGGCTCGATGGCGTCGATATTCTGCCCCATGTCGCGCAGTAAATTCAGGTTGTCCGCGGCATTGGGCCAGAAGCGATTGACCTGCAAGGTGATTTTTTCCACACTGGCGGGCAGGGGCAGGCGCTCCAGTTGCTCGCGCAGCAGCAGGCTGATGTGGCTCATGTCGCGGCCAGGATGCAGTAATTGCTGCGTATGGCGCGTGGCGGGTTGTTGATAATGATGGAACAGCCAGTGCAGTTTTTGCACGGCGCTGCACGTCTGCGCCAGCACGGCGTCCAGTTCATCCAGCAGCCGCCGGGCGCAGAACAGCAGTTGTCCGGCATTGTCGGTTTCGTATTCCAGATCCAGCGTATGCCGAAACCGGAACGGCGGGTTCCAGTTCTTGTG
The DNA here is from genome assembly GCA_003972845.1 of Gammaproteobacteria bacterium. Lineage (GTDB taxonomy): Bacteria > Pseudomonadota > Gammaproteobacteria > QOAV01 > QOAV01 > QOAV01. The sequence goes on along the minus strand of QOAV01000196.1, from coordinate 6,002 downwards.
CGGGTCGGGGATTTGCCCCAGGGCTTTTTGCGCTATTTGCTCCAGTTTCAGCCCGAAACGCAGAATGCGGTCTTTCTCCGGCAGGTGTTGATAATCCCGCAGGTTGCGTACGCCAATGCGGGTCAGCTTTTGAATGATGTCGGCCTCCACCGGGAAAGCGCTCAGGGGCAGGGCGTCCAGTTTGTCAACGCGGCCGCGCGCCAACAGCAAGGCGCCCGTGGGCGTTTCATGCAGGGCGGCGTGGACAATGTGGCCTTGTTCGCCCAGTAGCGTTTGCAAATGGCGGCGCAGGAACTGCGCCTGCCACAGCCGGGCGCTGGCGCCCACTTCCAGCAACAGTGCTTGCGGCGGCTCCAGCGATATCCGGGAAGAGTAATCCAGACAGATCAAGGCGAGCTTTTCCAGCCGCTCCTGCTCAGCTTCCGCGCGGCGCGGATATGTCTGCAGGCCGGGGTATTGCGCCAGAGCCGCTTTCAGCGCCATGCCGGGCGTAACGCCACAGCGCAAGGCGCGGGAATTGGCCTGATAAATGTGCTGATGCCTGTTTTCTCCTGCATACACGCAGGCGGCGGGCACATGGGCCGAAGACAGCTGGAGCAAGTCCAGTCCCAGCAAGGGCAGATGCAGGGCCAGCCACAATTCGCTTTCGGGGTTAAAAGGATCAGACATGGGGCAGCAGGCATTCCCGCCCCGGCCGGCCGCCGCGGTTTTTCAGGATGTGCAGGCGCAGGCCGTCTGCGCCAGGATATAGCCGTAATTTCAATGCCGCGCTGGAGGCTTCATTGCGGGAATCCGGCAACACGGCAATACAACAACTGTCACCGTTTTCCGCCGCCAGTTGCAAGCGGTGTTTCTGCCGGGCGCTGATTTTCCCCGGCCAGCAGATCACCAGCCGGCACTGACCGGAACGGAGTATCTGTTCGGCAGCCCAGAGCTGGTCAACGCCGGATTCCACCAGCAGCAGTCGTGACAGATTCACGCCATGCCCGGCCAGCCCGGCAGCGCAGGGCGGTAAAGGCGGCGATACCAGCGCTGCCCAGCCGTCGCCAGCGGTCTGCCGGGCCAGGGAGGGCAAAAGGACGCGCAATTCGGATGTTCCGGTTGCCGGCAGCAGGACTTCAGATAAAGCCGCCAGCGGCCAGCCGCCGCCCGGCAGCAGAACGTCCAGCGCAGCGATGCCGGTTTTCAGCGAGCGCTGCTGATGGTTTTCGGCTTGCGCCTGCCAGACGCGCGGATCCCTGAGAATGGATTGCAGCGCGGGGTTCATGACGGTTGCAGATGCTTGCGTATAATGCCTGCGCCGATGCCTTCTATTTCCAGGTTGTTTTCCCGCAGATCGACGACAATCGGCGCAAAATCCGGATTTTCCGGCAACAGCTGCGCCAGATGCCCGTCCAGCTTCAGACGCTTGACGGTGACTTCGTCCTGCAGCCGCGCCACCACGATCTGGCCGTTTTCCGCCACCGGCGTCGCGTGCACCGCCAGCAGGTCGCCGTCGAGTATGCCGGCATCGCGCATGCTCATGCCCTGCACCCGCAGAAGATAATCCGCCCTGGGCCGGAATGCGCCGGGATCGAAGTGTATGTAATCCTCGATATGTTCCTGCGCCAGAATGGGCTGGCCGGCCGCCACCCGGCCCACCAGCGGCAGACTGTCCCCATGGGCGGGGAGAGCCTGCAACAAACGGATACCGCGCGACTTGCCGGGGCTGATTTCGATATAACCTTTTTTCTGCAGGGCCAGAAGATGGTCTTTGGCGGCGGTAACCGAGCGAAAGCCCATGGCCTCTGCGATCTCGTGGCGGCTAGGCGGTGCTCCACAGCGTTCAATATGCTGCTGAATCAGCGTCAGAATTTCCTGTTGTCTTGGCGTCAGCCGAGTCATAGTGCGGCTCCTGGGTCAAATACTGTTGTTAAAGACAGTATATCTTGATCGGCGCAAAATTGACAAGTGCAAAAACAGCCACCAAATAAGGATGAAATCAACAGAATCTGGTCTATATTAGTAGTCATGAAACGCATATTGGTTATCGAGCCATCAGAAACTCTGCGGGTAGCGCTTTCCCGGCTGGTGGGATACAAGCACGAGCTGGTTACGGTGAATGAGTATGCCGCCGCCATGGCGATTTTTCAGGAAAGCCCCGGCAACAGAAATTTCGACCTGGTCATACTCGGCAGCTGGACCCAGCTGCATCCTTACGCGGTAGATGTGCTTTCCCTGCTGGACAGTGGAGACTGGGCCAGCATCCCGGTCATTATGCTGGGGCAGGATGAAGATACCATTGCCCTGTCCTGGGTAGGCCGGCGGCCGTGCAGCGCGGTGCTGACCTGGGCCGAATACACGCGCCTGCCGGGCGTCATGGCGAATCTGTTCGGCGAGAGCATTGCGCGCCAGAAACAGAATCCGGAAGACAATACCGGCCAGATACGTATTCTGCTAGTGGATGATTCCTCCACCTCGCGCTTTTCCTACGGCAATTTGTTGCGCCGCCACGGCTATGCGGTGGTGACCGCCAACGATGGTAGTGACGCTTTGGAAAAGCTGAAGAAAACAGCGGTGGATATCGCTATCGTCGATTACTTCATGCCAGACATGAATGGCGATGAGTTGTGCCGCCGCATTGCTGCCGATCCGGCAACCAGCGGCATTCATACCGCCGTACTGACCGCCACCTATCTCGATCACATCATTTCCAGCGCGCTGGAGGCGGGCGCTCTGGACTGCATGTTCAAAACCGAAGCGGACGCCTTGTTTCTGGCCCGGGTGGACGCCATTTCCCGGCTGGTGCGCGGAAGCAAAAAGGTAATTGCCGAGCGCCAGCGTTTCGAAAGCATACTGACGTCGGTGGGCAGCGGCGTATTCGGTGTGGATCTGCATGGAAAAATCACCTTCGTCAACCCGGCGGCGCGCAACATGCTGGGGCTGGATCAGGATGCGGAACTGGCTGGCAAGGCACCAGAAGAATTGTTCTATGGAAAATCCAGTCCGCTGGCCAACCTCACTGGAGACAGCGTGGCGCCCTATGGCGTCCCCGCACGCGGAGAATTTCATACCAGTCACGGCAAGAAAATACCGGTGGAATACTCGGTTTATCCGCTGATCATCCAGGGTGTCAGCGAAGGCCACGTGGTTTCTTTCACGGACATGTCAGATCAGTACCAGCTACAGGACAAATTGCTCTGGCAGGCGACTCACGATCCGCTCACCGGGCTATCCAATCGCCGCCATTTCGAGGAAGAAATGCGTTCCCAGCTGAAGACTTTGCGGGAGCGCGGCGGCAGCAATGCGCTGTTGTATATCGACCTGGACCAATTCAAGTACATCAATGACACTCTGGGCCATTCGGCGGGCGATGAATTGTTGAAAGAGCTGGCCCGGCAGATGCAATCGCGCCTGCGCGAAACCGATTTCATCGCGCGGCTGGGTGGCGACGAGTTTGCCGTGATTCTGAAAAATGTCACCAGCAAGGATGTATTCGAGGTTTCCGATCAGTTGCGCAACATGCTGCACCAGTGCAATTTTTCCTTCGACGGTAAAAACTACAAGATCAACGGCAGCGTCGGTGTCGTGGTATTCGATGGCTCCGAAGAAAACCTCAATGATGTGCTTGCCTGCGCGGATATTGCTTGTCATACCGCCAAGCGCAAGGGTCGCAACCAGACCCATGTGTATTCGCCGGAAGATAACGAAAAATCCGAAATGGATGCGGATTTCAGCTGGTCCATGCGTCTGCGCGAGGCCCTGCAGAACAATGAATTCATCATGGGTTTTCAGCCCATTCTGCCGCTCAGCAGGGTGCTGGTCGGCGATGAAAACGACGCCCACACCGACCTCTGGCAAAAGCATCGGAAAATACCGGATGTGGTGGAACATTACGAAGTGCTGGTGCGGCTGAAAGGTACAGACGGATCACTGATTCCAGCCAGCGTTTTCATGGGGCCGGCGGAGCGTTTCAATTTGCTGCGCGAAATCGATATCCATGTGATGAAACGCTCGTTTTCCCTGATGAATGCATTCCGCGCCATGGGACGCAATGTGGTTTTTTCCATTAACCTGTCGGGTAACACCATGGCAGTGAAAGGCCTGTCCAAGGTGATACTGGATCTGTTCTGGCGCAATGACATCGATCCGAAATCTGTCATTTTCGAAATCACCGAGCGTGTCGCCATCGACAATCTGGAAGCGGCCAAAACCATGATGCGGGAACTGCAGGGGCATGGCGTACGGTTTGCTCTGGATGACTTCGGCACTGGCTTCAGTTCGTTCAGCCATTTGAAAAACCTGCCGGTCGACATCATCAAGATTGACGGCAGTTTCATTCAGGACATGGAAAAAGATCCGGTGGACCGGGCGCTGGTCGCATCAATCAATGATATTGCGCACTCTCTGGGCCGCAAGACAGTGGCGGAATTTGTCGGCAGCAAGGAAACCCTGCTGGCTCTGAAGGAATGCGGCGTGGATTATGTGCAGGGCGATTTTATCTCTTCTACTCTCTCCCATATTGGGGCATCATCGCCTTCTTCCATTACGGATATCCAGAAGTACAAGCAAAATCGCCGCCGGGCCCAAAGTTGAACCATCCGGTGGCTGTTGCAAGCAACCGGGTAAAACAAAAATGAAACGAATTGCTGTAGCCGGGGCCAGCGGCCGCATGGGGCGCGCCAATATTGAAGCCATCACCAACGCCGAAGGCATGGAGCTGGGCGCTGCGACCGAACGGCCGGATTCCAGCCTGATCGGAACCGATGCCGGTGAACTCGCTGGTGTCGGCGTGCTGGATGTAACAGTCACGGAAATCCCCGACCCGGACAGCTTCGATGTAATGATCGATTTCACGCGCCCCGAAGCGACCATGCAGCACGTCCGCTATTGCCTCGAACACGGCAAGAAAATCGTCATCGGCACCACCGGCTTCAGCGACGAACAGAAAGCCGAAATCGCCAATGCCGCCAATAGCATCGGCATCGTCATGGCGCCCAACATGGGTGTGGGCGTCAACCTGTGTTTCCATTTGCTGAAAACCGCCGCCGAAGTGCTGGGCGATAATGTTGATATCGAAATCATCGAAGCCCATCACCGTCACAAGGTGGATGCGCCCTCCGGCACCGCCCTGCGCATGGGCGAAATCGTCGCCGACGCGCTGGGCCGCGATCTGAAAGAATGCGCGGTCTACGGCCGCCAGGGCCACACCGGCGAACGCGACCGCAAGACCATCGGATTCGAAACCATCCGCGCCGGCGACATCGTCGGCGAACACACCGTCATGTTCGCCGACATTGGCGAGCGCGTGGAAATCACCCACAAGGCCAGCAGCCGCATGACCTTCGCCAACGGCGCCGTACGCGCGGCCAGGTGGTTGAGCGAAAAAGACACGGGTTTGTATGATATGCAGGATGTGTTGAATTTGCGGTAGGAATTTTTGTCTCGCGATGCGCTGGCTTTCGTTGAATCGGGAATGCTTTTACACTAGTATCGCGCAGCATTCGAAAACAGGCTTGCTGGCCTGTTTTCAGAGTGTATCCGGGAGCCAGGGCTCCCTTTTTTTTGGAACCTCTGATTACTTCAGGAGAATCCGTTGAGTCAAGCAGCGATTCTGGCGCTGGAAGATGGCACCGTTTTTCACGGTTCGTCCATCGGTGTTTCCGGCCAGACGGTCGGCGAGGTGGTTTTCAACACCTCGATGACCGGATATCAGGAAATCCTCTCCGATCCGTCCTATGCCGAGCAGATCGTCACACTGACTTATCCGCATATTGGCAATACCGGAACCAATGAAGAAGACATGGAATCCGACCGGGTTTATGCCAGAGGCATGATTATTCGCGACCTGCCCCTGACGTACAGCAACTGGCGTTCTTCGCAAAGCCTTCCCGAGTTCATGCAGCAACAGAATGTTGTCGGTATCGCCGATATTGACACCCGCAGACTGACTCGCATATTGCGTGAAAAAGGCGCCCAGGATGGCTGCATCATGGCGGGTGATGACATTGACGAGCAGGCCG
>QOAV01000132.1 GCA_003972845.1 Gammaproteobacteria bacterium | reverse complement strand
CAGCGCAGATTGATGGCCGTGGGGCGGCTCTGCTCGAGCATGGCCATGTCCCGGGCAAATCCGTGGCGCCACTCCTCGCCCTGGTTTACACGTTGCTGCAGGCTGAGAACGGCGCCGAACGCCGCAGTGATGCCGATGGCCGGCGCCCCGCGCACCACCATATCGGCGATGGCGCGGGCGGTATCGGCCACCGTGGTCAGTTCCAGATAGCTTTCCGCGGCGGGCAGACGCCGTTGATCCAGCAGAACCAGTTTGTTGTCGCGCCACGCGATGGCGGAAAAACCGTCATCCAGCGCCAGGTCACTCTTGTTGCCGTTGCTGCTTGCCATTACTCTTGCGCCCATGAAGAAGACTGTTGATTTGCGAATTGATGCGGGCTGGATTGTACCGGTGGAACCGGCCGGAGTGGTACTGCAACAGCACGCCATTTTGGTGCATGAGGGCAGAATTTTGGCTTTATTGCCCAGTGACCAGGCCGATGCCGGTTTTGACGCCACAGAAACCGTGGACTTGCCTGGTCATGTGCTGTTTCCCGGCTTTGTCAATGCCCACACCCATGCCGCCATGAGTCTGCTGCGGGGACTGGCCGACGATCTGCCTTTGATGGATTGGCTGAACCGGCATATCTGGCCGGTGGAAAGCGCCTTCGTGTCTGCGGATTTCGTGCGTGACGGCACCCGCCTGGCCATTGCTGAAATGCTGTCCGGCGGCACCACCTGTTTCAACGACATGTATTTTTTCCCCGACGTGTCGGCGCAGGTCTGCGAACAGGCCGGAATGCGCGCGGTGGTCGGTCTCATCGTCATCGATTTTCCCTCGGCCTGGGCCGGCGACTGGCGGGATTATCTGCGCAAGGGCATGGCTTTGCACGAATCGCTGCGGAATTCTTCGCTGGTGTCGTGCGCCTTCGCGCCCCATGCGCCCTATTCCGTATCCGATGAACCGCTGGCTGAAATAGCCCGCCTCAGTGCCGAGAACGGCCTGCCGGTGCATATCCATGTGCATGAAAGCGAGGACGAGCTGCGTTCTTCCGTCGAACAATATGGTGTCCGGCCATTGGCCCGCCTGGACCGGCTGGGCCTGATCAATGAGCGCCTGCTGGCAGTGCATGGTTGTCATCTCGATGACGCCGAGCAGACCCTGCTGGCGCAAAAACATGCCCATGTAGTGCATTGTCCGCAGTCGAACCTGAAGCTGGCCAGTGGCTTTTGTCCGGTGGCGGGCCTGCTGGACAAAGGCGCCCATGTGGCGCTGGGCACCGATGGCGCCGCCAGCAACAACGATCTGGACATGCTCAGCGAAATGCGCAGCGCGGCGCTACTGGCCAAGGGCGTGAGCGGCGACCCCACGACACTGCCTGCCCACCAAGCCTTGCGGATGGCTACGTTATCTGGCGCGGAAGCACTGGGGATGGCCGACGAAACCGGATCGCTGACTACAGGCAAATGGGCGGACATGGCGGCGCTGGATCTGCATGCCCTGAATACTCAGCCGGTATACGATCCGGTCTCCCAGTTGGTGTATGCGGCGGCTTCGCAGCAAATACAACATGTCTGGGTGGCTGGCCGGCCGATGTTGCGCCATGGCGAACTGCTGAGCCTGGACACCGATAAAGTCATTGGCACGGCGCAGGCCTGGCGCGCTAGAATAGCTGAACATATCGCAGGGAATCAGACATGAATACACAACAGGCGGAAAACGTCGATCCTCAGGAACTGAACAAATTCGACGCCGGCGGACGGTGGTGGGACGAGGAAGGGCCGTACAAGACTCTGCATCAGATCAATCCCTTGCGCCGCGACTGGATCGTCGCCCGCAGCGGGCCGTTGCAGGGGCTACAGGTGCTGGATGTGGGCTGTGGCGGCGGCATACTGGCCGAATCGCTGGCGCAAAAAGGCGCAAGCGTTACCGGCATCGATCTGGGACAGGGTCAGATAGAGGCAGCGCGCGCTCATGCCAAAGACGCCGGACTCGACATTGATTACCAGCTTGTATCAGTCGAAGATCTGGCCGCTGACCGTCCTGACGAGTTCGATGTCGTCACCTGCATGGAAATGCTCGAGCATGTGCCCGACCCGGAGTCGGTGATCGACGCCTGCGCCAGACTGGTGAAAAAGCAGGGGCATGCGTTCTTTTCCACATTGAACCGAAATCCGAAATCCTGGCTGCTGGGCGTGGTCGCGGCCGAATACGTGCTGCGCATGGTGCCTGCGGGCACCCATGAATATTCACGCTTCATACGACCTTCCGAACTGGGGCGCTGGCTGCGTAGCGCGGGCCTGGACCTGCAAGACATGGCGGGTATCGAATACCAGCCCTTCGAGCAGGCTTTCCGGCTCAGCGACAATGTGGACATCAACTACATGGTTCATGCCCGGCCAAAGTCATAGGGCTTTCCTGGACGAGCGCCTGCAAAACGCAGACTCCGCATGGCGTTACAGCCTGCTGTTTTCCCCCACGCGCATGCAGAATGGATTGCGTTCAATCTACGTTTTTTATCTGGAGCTGGAACAAATACTGTTCCACTCCAGCGATCCTGATCTTCGGGTCGCCAGGCTGGCCTGGTGGCAACAGGAACTGGATGCCGCTGTGAAAGGACGACCGAATCATCCGGTTACACAGTCTGGCCTGCCAAATGAAGCGTTACAGACGATGAAAGCGGCGCTGAACGAAGAAAAAACCGGCGGCGCTCTGTTCGCTGCGGTTCAGCAACTCAGTGGGCGTAAGCCGGATGATGCCGTCTTCGACGCCGGTCAACGCTGGTATCAGCTGCGTCGCGCCCGGTTACGCGGGAAACCTGTGGACGACACGCCTGCTGCGGATTCCGGCAACGGTCTGATCCGACCGCTGGCGATACTGACAGAGCATACCCGCCGCTATGATCTGGATAAAGCCGGATTCGGGCCCCTGCTGTTTGCGTGGCAAGTTGCGCGCCGCTCAAGCGCGTAATTCGTTTTTCTCGGCCAGCTTTTGTGGCAGCGGATTGGTACCGCGCCGGCAATGCATCATGCTGATCAACAGCTTGTTTTCGTTTTCGATGCGGGTGGCCAGGGCTTCGCCCAGTATCGACAGCCGGGTGTCCAGATTTTCATGTCTGCGGGCCTTTTCGTCAGTATCGTAAATATCATTGAACGCGACTGCCTTCTGCGTAGTATCGAGGATGACGGAAAAAGTGGTTTTGGCCGTTGATATGGCTTGCTGGCGCCGCTCCTGGCCGTTTTCTATACGGTTGTAGAGCTCAAAATGCCCCAGCGCAATATAGTCCATCAACGACTGGCAAAAAACTGTGAGCTTATCGGTCACCGGTGTATTGCTGTTGAAAGGCTCCAGCCCCGCCAGCTCCCAATACTTCGCCAGTACGCGTTTGCGGCGTTTGATCAGTTCATTGACCACGCGCAACGTATTGGTGCGACGGTCCGGTCCACGCTGAACCTTTCCCCCTCCTTTGACATTTTCTCCCATGGCGGCTTCGCCATCTTTTTTAATGTTATTCATAAGATAAATCCATTATCTAATTGTTTTATAGGACTAACCAACGCATAGTGGCCTCGTCAAGAGATAGCAAAATGCATCGTCAGTTTCTCTCCGGAGGCGGTTCCGCCGGACAAACGCCTCCAATAGCATGAAAGCTTTATTATCCACCATGTGTTGACAAAGTGCGAGGTGCTTACCCCGGTAATGCCAAACTACGCCATTCCGGCATTCAGCGTTGTTTTCGTTTTCCGCCGTAATGCGGCTTGCGGGATTTGCGACGCGTGGGGTCCGGCAGAGACACCGTGACGCCTGCCAGATCAGCCAGTGATTTCAACGTGCCGGGTTCCAGCTCCTGCCATTTTCCCTGGCGCAAAGAACGCAGCAGCGGGATATTACCATAGCGAATGCGGGTGAGCCGGCTGACGGTGGCGCCAATGCTGCTCCACAGCCGCCTGACTTCGCGGTTCCTGCCTTCTTTGAGAACAACATGATACCAGTGATTGGCGCCGGAACCGCCAGCATCGGTAATGACGTCAAATTTCGCCACGCCATCAGCCAGTTTGACGCCTTCCCGCAGCTGTTTCAGGTTTTCCGGCGAGACATCGCCCAGCACCCTGACCGCGTATTCGCGCTCGACACCGGATGACGGGTGCATCAGGCCATTGGCCAGCTCACCGTTATTGGTGAACAACAGCAAGCCGGAAGTATTCAGGTCCAGGCGGCCGATGGCGATCCAGCGCCCGTGCGGGATGTCATCGAATACGCTGGGGCGCCCTTCAGGGTCATTGCGGCTCACCAGTTTGCCTTCCGGTTTGTGGTAAGCCAGCACCCTGGTCGGCGCATCGGCTTTCGGTTGCAGGATAATACGCCCGTTAACCAGCACCTTTTGATCGTAGCTGACGCGGTCACCCAGCGTGGCGGTTTTTCCGTCCACGCTGACCTTGCCTGCAGAAATAAGCTTTTCCATGGCTCGGCGCGAACCCATGCCGGATTCGGCCAGCAGCTTTTGCAGCTTGACTGTTTTCCCTGGTTCAGCCTTCGTTGCCGGCGGCTTCGCTTTCTCCTGATGAGCCGCTGATGTCGTCCTGCGGCGTACCGCTTTCCTGGCTGGATGCTTGCTGTTCTTGGGTTTTTTCGGTAACGATTTCCAGACGTTTTTCCCCGTCTCCGCTTTGTTTGGCCTGCTCATGAGTGTTCTCTTCGTCCAGCGTGTAGTTCAGTTCCATGGCGATGGTTTCGACATCACGGATCTCCGACAGCGGCGGCAGTTCGTTGAGATTGCCCAGATTGAAATGCTCGAGAAAACCGTTTGTGGTTCCCAGCAACGCCGGTTTGCCTGGCACATCGCGATGACCAACTATCTTGACCCATTCCCGGTTCAACAGAGTCTTGACGATTTCGGAGCTGACCGCCACGCCACGTATTTCTTCGATATCAGCGCGCGTCACCGGCTGCCGGTAAGCAATGATGGCCAGGGTTTCCAGCAGAGCGCGTGAATATTTGCGTGGCCGTTCTTCCCACAGTTTTTGCAGCCAGGTCGAATATTTGGCCTCGCTCTGGAAACGGTAGCCGCGCGAGATCTTGCGCAGCACGATACCACGTCCGGCATAATCATTCTGCAGTTCCTCCAGGGCCTTTTTTACCTCGTTACGATGAGGATGGGCGTCTTCCGGAAACAGGCTGATGAAACGGTCGATGGTCAGCGGCTTGTCCGACACCAGCAGCGCGGCTTCCAGTATGTTTTTCAGCGCTTCCGGCTGTTTCTGTTCGTTCATGCCGCCGCCTTCACGTGGATGGGCGCATAGGGTTCATTCTGGATCAGCACGATGGTGCGTTCCTTCAGCAGTTCCAGCAGGGCGATGAATGTGACAACCACCCCTTCCCTGCCCTCGCTGGCGTCAAACAGGGATTCCAGTGCAGTGTAATGATCCGGCGAAATACGTTCCAGCACCTGGGTCATGCGTTCGCGCATGGTGAGGCCGGCCTGCGCCACCTGATGGCGTCGGGTCTGATCCATGCGCGTCAGCACAGCGCGAAAGGCGTCGAGCAATTCAAACAGACTCACATCCGGCTCCGCCAGTTCGGTTTTTTCCATATCGGCGTCCACCGCGGCAGGGAATATCTCGCGGCCGACCCGGGGTAAATCATCCAGATCCTCCGCCGCACTGCGATAGCGTTCGTATTCCTGCAGACGACGGATCAGCTGCGCCCGCGGGTCGTCTTCTTCCGCCTCTGCGTCCACCGGGCGCGGCAGCATCATGCGTGACTTGATTTCCGCCAGTATGGCGGCCATGACCAGGTATTCCGCCGCCAGATCCAGTTTCGCCAGCGACATCATTTCGATGTAGGACACATATTGCTCGGTGATTTCGGCGACCTGGATATCCAGTATGTCCATGTTCTGTTTGCGAATCAGGTACAGCAGCAGGTCCAGCGGCCCTTCAAAGCGGTCCAGAAACACTTCCATGGCGTCCGGCGGGATATACAAATCCTGCGGCACCTCGGTAACGGCCTTGCCATCGACAATGGCGAAAGGCAGTTCTTCCTGCACCGGATGTGGGGAGATTTCCGTCATACCAGACGCGTGTAATCCACGCCCATGCAGCGCCTGACCTCCTGCATGGTTTTTTCCGCCATGTCGCGGGCGCGCTCGTTGCCTTCCTCGATCACATTGCGCAAGGTGGCGGGGTCTTCTTCGTACTGCCGGGCGCGCTCGGCAATTTCGGCCTGCTCCTTGAGAATGGCGTCAATGACCGGCTGTTTGCAGTCCACGCAGCCGATTCCGGCAGTGGTACACCCTTGTTTCACCCATTCATGCACGGATGCATCGGTATAGACCTGATGCAGCTGCCACACCGGGCATTTCTGCGGATCGCCGGGATCGGTGCGTCGTTGCCGCGCCGGGTCGGTGGGCATGGAGCGCAGGGCTTTTTCCACCCGCTCCGGGTCATCACGCAGGGCGATGGTGTTGCCGTAGGATTTGGACATTTTCTGGCCGTCGAGTCCGGGGAATTTAGGCGTCTCGGTGAGTAGTGGCTCAGGTTCCTGCAGAATCACCCGGCCGCCGCCTTCCAGATAACCCAGCAGGCGCTCCTTGTCGCCCACGGTAAGATTCTGCTGGTCGCGCAACAGCGCCTGGGCTTTTTCCAGAGCGTCGGTGTCACCCTGCTCCTGAAAAGCCTTGCGCAGATTGCGATACATGCGGCCGGCTTTTTTGCCCATCATGCGAATGGCGGATTCGGCCTGTTCCTCGAAACCTTCGCCGCGTCCATAAAGGAAATTGAAGCGCCGCGCCACTTCGCGTGTCAGCTCCACGTGCGGCACCTGGTCCTCGCCCACCGGCACCTGCCCGGCATGATAAAGCAGTATGTCGGCGCTTTGCAGCAGCGGATAGCCGAAAAAGCCGTAGGTATTCAGATCACGGTCTTTGAGTTTTTCCTGCTGATCCTTGAACGACGGTACGCGCTCCAGCCAGCCCAGCGGCGTGAACATGGACAGCAGCACGTGCAGTTCAGCGTGTTGCGGCACACGGCTCTGGACGAACAGATTGGCCGCTCCCGGATCAACGCCGGCAGCCAGCCAGTCCACCACCATATCCCAGACATGTTTTTCCATGTCTTTCGGGTCGGCGTAGTGGGTGGTCAGCGCGTGCCAGTCGGCGACAAAGAAAAAACAGTCGTATTCGTGTTGTAGTTGCACCCAGTTTTTCAGCACGCCGTGGTAATGGCCCAGATGCAGCTTGCCCGTGGGACGCATGCCGGATACAACGCGTTGTGACTGTCCTGCTATTTCTATCAAGATTGACTCCGTAATGTCAGGTAAACAAGTGGCCGATGGTGTCCATCAGAGCACCCACCGGCGGACCCATGATCTTGCCCAGATAACCGGTGTAGATTAACGCCAGCAGGATGAAGAAACCGTATGGCTCAAGTTTGGACAGGACATTGCCGGCGCTGTGAGGCAAAAGCCCTACCGCCACGCGGCCACCGTCCAGCGGGGGGATGGGCAGCAGATTCAGCACCATGAGGATGACATTGATGACGATGCCGGCCTGACCCATCAGCACCAGCGGCGTAAAAAAAGAGTTGCCAGCGGCCAGTCCCATGCCGATTTTCATGATCAGCGCCCACAGGATCGCCATGAGCAGATTTGCTGCTGGGCCTGCCGCGGCAACAATAGCCATGTCGCGTTTCGGGTGGTTCAGCTTGTTGAATGCCACCGGTACGGGTTTGGCCCAGCCAAAAATGAAGCCACCCATGGCGAGCAGCAAACCGGGTACCAGAATGGTGCCGATGGGATCAATATGCTTGATCGGGTTCAGCGTCAGCCTCCCCATTTTATCCGCGGTGGAATCGCCCAGCTTCTTGGCGACCCAGCCATGCGCGACTTCGTGGACGGTAATGGCGAAGATGACGGGAATGGCCCAGATAGTGATTTTTTGGACCAGTAAAGGAAAATCCATGGTTGCTTGATAGCTCTATTCGAATGGTGTCGTATCGCCGAGCCCCTTGCGCACAACGACAGGCTCGCCAGAGGTCAAATCTACCACAGTTGTGGGCTCGATACCGCACCAGCCGCCATCCAGAATGGCGTCCAGCGTGTGATCCAGTTTCTCCTTGATTTCCCAGGCGATGGATTCGGGCTGCTCCTCGCCGGGCAATATCAACGTTGAGCTCATCAGCGGCTCGCCCAGTTCTTCCAGCAGCGCCAGCGCCACCGGGTGATCCGGCACACGCAGGCCGATGGTCTTGCGCTTCGGATTCTGCAAACGCCGCGGCACTTCCTTGCTGGCTTCAAGGATGAAGGTATAGGAGCCCGGTGTGTTGGCCTTGAGCAGACGATAGGTGCTGTTGTCCACCTTGGCGTACAGGCTCAGCTCCGACAGATCGCGGCAGACCAGGGTGAAATTGTGCTTGTCGTCCACGCGCCGGATGCGGCGGATTCTGTCCATGGCCTTCTTGTCGCCGATATGGCAGCCCAGCGCATAGCTGGAATCGGTCGGATAGGCGATGACGCCGCCCTTGCGCACGATCTCCACCGCTTGCCTGATGCGCCGCGGCTGCGGCGACTCCGGATGTACTTCAAAATATTCAGCCATTACCAATCCTTCCAGACGGGTGTGCATTCTTCCGGCAGACGCAGGTTACGGCCCAGTTCCCGCCACGGATATTGCGGGTCGTGAAAATCCGAACCGGCCGAAGCCAGCAGGCCGTGGCGCACGGTTTCGCGCGCAAAATAGCCGGTATCATCCGATTTCTGGCTGCCGGAAACCACTTCCATGGCCGCCCCGCCCATGTCGGTGAAGTCAGCGAACAGTTTTTTCAACTGCGATTTGCCGAGTCGATAGCGGCCCGGATGAGCGATCACCGCCTGGCCGCCGGCTGCATTGATCCAGTCGATCGCGTCCTGCAACGGCGCCCATCGGGTTTTCACAAATGCCTTGCCGCGGTCGCCGATCCAGTCGCGAAAAGCCCGGCTGAAATCTTTGGCATGGCCTTCCCGCACCATGTATTCGGCAAAATGTGTACGGCTGAGTATGGCGCCCTGGGCTATCCTGCTGGCGCCTTCATGGGCGTCGGGGATACCCAGCTTTGCCAGCTGGTCGCCGATCTGCAGCGCACGCGCCGCTCTTTGTTCGCGAATGCTGCTTAACCCTGTTTGCAGGGCGGTATTGGTCATGTCGATGTTCAGGCCGACGACATGCAGGGTGCGGTTTTCCCAGGTGGCGGAAATTTCCACGCCGGGAATGAGCGTCAGGGCCAATTCCTGCGCCGCCGCCAGCGCCTCATCAATGCCATCAGTGATGTCATGGTCGGTGAGCGCCAGAAAATCCACACCCTTTTCATGGGCGCGTTGAACCAGCGCCGATGGCGCAAGTTTGCCATCGGATTTCAGGCTGTGGCTGTGGAGGTCGTAGATCTTCATGGCAGGTCGCTTTTCAGGCGCGCGAAGGATACCATTTCCCGTGGTTGCTCACGAGTATTACAACAAGACGATGAATTGAATTAAGGAACCTCTGAATAAGTCATGACAAGTTCACGCTGGCTAAAAGCGCCCCGATTCGCCGCGAAGTTCGCCGCAATAGAGCGACTATTACGACTCATTTCGCGACAAATCGGAACACTTTTATCTCAGCCTGATTCTTGCCAGAGTT
>QOAV01000133.1 GCA_003972845.1 Gammaproteobacteria bacterium | reverse complement strand
GCAGCACGCCGGCGTGGATGGTGAAATAGTCCACGCCCTGCTCGGCCTGCTCGATGAGCGTGTCGCGGAACATCTCCCAGGTCAGGTCTTCGGCCTTGCCGTTGACCTTTTCCAGCGCCTGATAGATGGGCACGGTGCCAATGGGCACGGGCGAATTGCGCAGTATCCATTCGCGGGTTTCGTGGATGTTCTTGCCGGTGGACAGGTCCATCAGCGTGTCGCCGCCCCAGCGCGTGGACCAGACCATTTTCTCCACTTCTTCCTCGATGGACGAGGTAACGGCGGAGTTGCCGATGTTGGTGTTGATCTTGACCAGGAAATTGCGGCCGATGATCATCGGCTCCAGTTCCGGGTGGTTGATATTGGCCGGGATGATGGCCCGGCCCCGGGCGATTTCGTCGCGCACGAATTCGGGCGTGATTTCTTCAGGAATGCTCGCGCCGAAAGACTGCCCCGGGTGCTGTTTCAGCAAATCGGCGTAACGCGGGTCGGCGCGCAGCTCATTCAACCGCATGGTTTCGCGGATGGCGACATATTCCATTTCCGGGGTGATGATGCCCTGACGCGCGTAGTGCATTTGCGAAACATTCTTGCCGGGCTTGGCGCGGCGCGGCTTGCGGATGTGCCGGAAGCGCAGGGTTTCGGTTTCCGGGTCAGCAGCTCGCTCACGGCCATATTCGGAAGTCAGGCCGTCGAGTTGTTCGGTGTCGTTGCGCTCCTCGATCCACGCCGCGCGCACTTCCGGCAGGCCTTTGCGCAGGTCGATCTTCACAGACGGATCGGAAAACGGGCCGGAGGTGTCGTAAACCGGAATCGGCGGGTTCTGTTCGGCGCTGTCATCCCGCCCCAGGGTCGGCGACTGGCTGATTTCGCGCATGGGTACCCGGATGTCCTCGCGGGAGCCGGTAATATAGATCTTGCGGGAGCCGGGAAAAGGCGCACGCGTGATCTGTTCCAGTTCGGTCGCAGCCTCTGTGGCGGTTGCGGGTACAGCTTGCGGGTGATTCATACAGACACCGGTATTGGGAAGTAAGCCCGCCAAGTTAATCAATTCGGCGGCAAAGTGCAATACGAAGGCGCAGATCGGCAGGGCCGCGGCAGGCTGTTTTGCGACCTAAACGTCCAGCGGTTACACTCACGGCCACTATGGCAAAAGAATCAGTACGGCAGCAGGATTTTTCCCTGCGCAAGCGGCTATATCTGGCGCTGGAACAACAAAAGGGCCACTGGTACGTCAAGGCGTTCCATATTGTCCTGATGACGCTGATTCTGCTCAACGTTATCGCGGTCGTGGTGGAATCGGAACGTGAATTCGAGCAGCATCATCATTTTGCCCTGGTTGCCCTGGAGCTGATTTCCGTCACGGTTTTTACCATCGAGTACGTCTTGCGCGCCTGGGTTTCGGTAGAGGAGCCCTCGGGCAAATACGCTCATCCGGTCAGCGGCCGGCTGCGTTATCTGGTGACACCGATGGCCATCATCGACCTGCTGGCCATCTTTCCGTTCTATATCGGCATCTTTGCCTCGCACATGCTGACTCAGGATCATCTACTGATTCTGCGCACCCTGCGGCTGATTCGTGGTTTCAAGCTCACGCGTTATTCCGTGTCCATGGACATGCTGATATCGGTGTTGCGCAACGAAGCGGAAACCATCTTTTCCGCATTTTTCATTCTGGGCATCATCATCGTGCTGGCGGCTACGGGCATATACATCGTCGAGGGCGATGACCAGCCGGAAGCGTTCGGCAGCATACCGCGGGCGCTGTGGTGGGCCACCGTCACGCTGACCACGGTGGGTTACGGCGATGTGGTGCCGGTGACGCCGGGCGGCAAGGCGTTCGGCATGCTCATCACCGTTGCCGGTATCGGCATGGCGGCGTTGCCTGCCGGTATCATCGCAGCCGGTTTTACTTCGGAACTGGAGCGGCGCAAGGAGACGCTGCGCACTCTGGCCATGGATACCATGGTCAAGTACGGCTCATTGACGAGAAAGGCGAGAAAGCGCATCGAGAAAAAGCGCCGCGCCCTGGGCGTCAGCAAGGTCGAAACGCAAATTATCCTGCGCGAGCTGAAGGATCAGCAGACTCTGCTCAAACCGAAAACCGTGACCTGCCCCGCCTGCGGTGAGGAATTTGTCGCCGTTGAAACCAAAAAGCGCAAGAAATCCACGGTGATCCGCGCCTGATTTTTGCCAGACCTGATTTCAGAGGCTCTCTAACGGTCTTCCCGCCTTACTTTCACCGAACAGGGGGAACGGCGCAGGAAACAGGTAAGCAGGCTGGAAACGGCGCCCAAGGCCCAAAACCCGAGAAAACCGATAGTATAAGCGCCGATCTGACTCATATTCGGGAACCAGGTATGCACCATGATGTGATCAGGATCGAATACCGAAAAAAACAGCATGGTGGCAATCGTCGCCACCAGAAATGATGGCCAGAGTACAGCACAGGCGCACTGAAACCCGGTTTGTTTGGACATGTTACTTTCTCCTGAACGGCCCGCTATTAAGCGGCCGCTTTCGATTAACTAACGGATGATGGGTGATCTTTATTATTACGCGGGCAGGGTACTCCCCTTTTTGGATAAAACGAAAACTGGCCGCGTTCACCGGATCAGCTGCATCCTGATATGCTTTCCTGCGATCTGGCCCCCTATCTTTCAGCGCAATCACGGCGGATAATGGAAACAGGCGATATTTCCGCTCGTGGGGCGGGATTTTCCGGTAATCATCGAGGGTGTAAAATGAACAAAAAACTCGTCATTACCGCCATGGGCGACGACCGCCCCGGGCTGGTGAATGAGTTGTCGCAGGTGGTGCTTGAACTGGGCGGCAGCATCGACGACAGTCGCATGAGCCTGCTGGGCGGAGAATTCGCGATCATTCTGCTGGTGTCCGGCAATGAAAACGCCATGGCGGCAATGGAGCGGGATCTGGCCGGCAAGCTGGCGGAGTCGGGTTTGACCGCCATGGTCAAGGCCACCCGGGAGCGTGAATCATCGGATGACACTTTTCCCTATGAAGTGGAAGTCCTGTCCATGGATGAAACCGGCATCGTGCACCGCGTTACGCAGTTTTTCGCCAGTCGCGGGGTTAACATCGAATCACTGGATTCCAGCACCTACCCCGCTCCGCATAGCGGCACACCCATGTTCTCGCTGAAAATGATTGTTAACCTTCCCGTGGACGCCAGCAGCAGCCGCATACGCCGGGAGTTCCTCGATCTTTGTGACGATCTGTATATCGACGCCTCGCTGGAGCCGGTCAGACAGTAAATTTGCCCTGTTTCAGTCGCTCCGCTTCCATCATCTCGATTTCACGGGCGCCGGAGATAACCACCTCAGGGTCGGGGATGTAGTCCAGTTCTGGGTTGAGGCGGTTGTAAGGAACATGATTGAGGATCACTCTCATGACATTGAGCCGGGCCAGGTGCTTGTCGTTGGAGCGGATGATGGTCCACGGCGCGGCTGAAGTGTGGGTGCGCTTGAGCATTTCATATTTCTGGTTGGTGAATTCGTCCCAGCGTTCCTGCGCCTGGGCGTCGATTTCTGACAGCTTCCATTGCCGCAGCGGGTCGGTCTTGCGCCGCTCGAAACGTCGCGCCTGTTCTTCCTTGGTGACCGAGAAATAGATTTTGATGAGGATGGTGCCCTGGCGCACGATATCCTTCTCGAATCCGACCACGCCCTTCATGAAATTCTTGTATTCTTCCGGCGTACAGAAGCCGAACACCGGCTCCACCATGGCGCGGTTGTACCAGCTGCGGTCGAACAGGACAATTTCGCCGCCGCGCGGGAATTCACGCACATATTTCTGAAAATACCACTGGCTGCGTTGCTCCGTGGTGGGCTTGCTCATGGCGACGATGCGGTAATGCTTGGTGTTCATGTAGCGCGCGATACGGCGAATGGTGCCGCCCTTGCCGGAAGCGTCGCGGCCCTCAAAAATGATGATCATGCGCCGGCCGGTTTCTTCCAGATAGCGCTGCAGCTGAATCAATTCAGCCTGGTAGGGTTTCAGCGACAGTTCCTGCCCGTGTTTCTTTACGGCTTTTTTGTCGGCTTTTCTGAGTATTTCCAGCTCTTCACGCAGTTGCCGGTTTTCGGCTTTCAGGGTGGCCAGATCGGACTGCTCCGGCTCCGTCTCGACCAGTGAAACCGGTGATGAATCTGTTGTCTTGTCGGCTGTCATGGGTTCTCTCCGAGTGATTATCGGGTCATTTTTTCCAGTTGTTCCCGGCGCTTCCTGTCCTGATCCAGCATCTGCCCTTCCACCTGTTTGGCCTTGTCCAGCGCATCCAGCTGGGTTTGCCAGGGCGCACTGGCCTTGTTCTTTGGCGTCTCCCGGTCGGGGGAGGAGCAGGCGGAGAGGACGGATGACAAGGCAAACAGGACAGCGATAGTTTTCATTTCAGGTGCGCTCATATTCAGTGCTTGGGAGCCTCTCAACAAGTCAGGTCACGATTTATTCAGAGGTTTCTTTATTCTCCTTTCTAAGTATAGACCGGATTGGGTAGACTAGGGCGATTTCCAATGAAGAAAAAACGGGATGGCCCGATGAGCAATACAGTTGAAGTGCGCGTACCGGATATAGGTGATTTCGACGAGGTCGAAGTCATCGACATTCTTGTGTCACCCGGCGCTGGAGTGAATGCTGAGGATTCCCTGATTACTCTGGAGTCTGAAAAGGCGGCCATGGACATACCATCGCCGGTGGCGGGGGTAGTGAAAGAAATCACCGTGGCGGTGGGTGACAGGGTTTCCGAGGGCTCGGTAATAGCCATGATGGAGGCGGGCAACGTGGTACAACCGTCGGAGCCGGCGCCTGAGCAGCCCGAACCGGCATCCACGCCTGCTCCGGTGACAGACGTGCCGGAAGCTGACATGCATGCCGAAGTGCTGGTGCTGGGCTCCGGTCCGGGCGGTTATACGGCGGCTTTCCGGGCAGCGGATCTGGGCAAAAAAGTCGTGCTGGTGGAGCGTTACAGCAATATCGGCGGCGTTTGCCTGAATGTGGGCTGTATTCCGTCCAAGGCGTTGTTGCACGCAGCAAAAGTCATCGACGAGGCGCATAGCATGGCCGACAAGGGCGTGGTGTTCGGTGAACCTGAAATTGACATCGACAAGCTGCGCGGCTGGAAGGACAGCGTGGTGGCCAAGCTCACCGGCGGGCTGGCGGCCATGGCCAAACAACGCAAGGTGGAGATCGTTACCGGCTATGGCCGCTTTACCAGTTCCAATACGCTGGCCGTGGAAGGCGACGGCGGAATGACCACTATTTCGTTCGATAGTGCCATCATCGCTGCCGGTTCGCGGGTGACGCAAATACCCGGCTTCCCCTATGACGATCCGCGCATGATCGACTCCACCGGCGCATTGCAGCTGGCCGAAGTACCGAACAACATGCTGGTCATCGGCGGCGGCATCATCGGCATGGAAATGGCGACGGTGTATCATGAGATGGGCGCAAAAGTGTCTGTCGTCGAGCTGTCGCCGCAAATCATGCCGGGCGTGGACAAGGACATCGTGCGGCCCATCACCAGACGCATGAAAGGCAAGCTGGAGGCAATCTGGCTCAACGCCAAAGTCACCGAAATCAAGACGCAGAAAAACGGCCTGAAAGTGTTTTTTGAAGGCAAGGACGCGCCGCCGTCGGCTCTGTTCGACAAGGTGCTTTACGCCATTGGCCGCCGTCCCAACGGCCTGGAAATCGACGCCGACAAGGCGGGCGTGGCGGTGGACGAGCGCGGTTTCATTGCCGTGGACAAACAGCAGCGCACCAATGTGCCGCATATTTTCGCCATCGGCGACATCGTCGGTCAGCCCATGCTGGCGCACAAGGCCACCCACGAGGCCAAAGTCGCGGCGGAAGTCATCGCCGGGCAGAAATCCAGCTTCGATGCGCTGGTGATTCCCTCCGTGGCCTACACCGACCCGGAAGTGGCCTGGGTCGGCGAAACCGAAATCACCGCGAAAGAGAAGGGCATTAAATACGGCGTGGGCAAATTCCCCTGGGCGGCGTCCGGGCGCTCGCTGGGCATCGGCCGCGACGAGGGCATGACCAAGTTGTTGTTCGATGAGCACGAGCATGTCATCGGCGCCGGCATTGTCGGCCCTAATGCCGGCGACCTCATCGCGGAAGTGGCTTTGGCCATCGAAATGGGCGCGGACGCCACCGACATCGGCCTCACCATTCATCCGCATCCGACCCTGTCCGAAACCGTGGCCATGGCGGCGGAAGTGTTTGAGGGTACGATTACCGATTTGTACATTCCGAAGCGTAAGAAATAATGCTCCAGGTATTGTCGCAATGTTTTGTAGGGGCGGTTTTAACCGCCCGGCGGGGCTGCGTTTTAGCTGGAAAGGCGGTGAAAACCGCCCCTGAAAGCGCAATAACGCAATGAAATTCAAAACCTTCTTCCGCGCCCTGTTCACCCTGGGCAAGGGCGTGACCACCGGCCTTGACGAACTGGATGTGGCCGATGACCCCATTGGCTTTTTCCGCCAGTGGTTCAAGCAGGCCGAAGACAGCGGTATTCTGCTGCCGGAGTCCATGTGTCTGGCTACCGCCACGCCGGATGGCAAGCCGTCGGCGCGCATGGTGCTGCTGAAAGAAGTGGATGAAACCGGCTTTGTGTTCTATACCAATTACGCCAGCCGCAAGGCTCGCGAGCTGGATGCGAACCCCCACGCCAGCCTGGTATTTCACTGGGCCAGCCTGCAACGGCAGGTGCGCGTGGAAGGCTCGGTGGAACGTGTTTCGGCAGCGGAGTCGGATGCCTACTTTGCTTCGCGGGCGCGGGGCAGCCAGATAGGCGCCTGGGCGTCAAAGCAGAGTGCTGTGCTGGATGCTCGAGAAACGCTGGAACAGCGAGTACATGAAATGGAACGGCGTTTTGGTGGTGAACCGGTGCCGCGTCCGGAATTCTGGGGTGGTTACCGTGTCATACCGGAAATGATCGAATTCTGGCAGGGCCGCACCAGCCGGTTGCATGACCGCCTGGTTTATCAGCGCGAAGGAGAGGGCTGGGTGGTGCAGCGCATCTACCCGTAACGGGTAGATGTCAGACAGCAGAACATTAGACTTGTATTATATAGAGCAATGATTCAGTATATCAGACGGGGATAGACTAGCTTAGGCGGAGATTACGATGGGTAACGTGTCAGATATATCAGCAGCCAAACGGCGGCAGGATCCGGTGTTGAATTGCGGCGCGGCCGTGTCCACCAAGACCATGGAAGAGTTCCTGAGGACATCTCAGGAAAGCTCCAAATTCTGGGAAAAAATCGTTTATCCCGCGATGTTTGCCTTCATCGTTTTGGCTCTGTACGGCTTCTTCCTGATATACAGCCTCACCAGCGACATGCGCCGCGTAGCCATGTCTTTCGACCCGGAAATGGGTCAGCACATGATAGTCATGTCCAATAGCGTTGACGCGCTAACCAAAGATATCAGCACGATGACCGCGCAAGTCAAACAGATGAACGCGAATATACAGAGTATCTCTACCAAAATGGCGGCGCTGGACAATCTCTCACCCATGCTGGGCGAATTGCAAACCATGGATAGCTCGCTGGGTGACATGAATACGTCGGTCACCGGTCTGGATCGCTCCGTGTATGGCCTGGATAACAGCGTTCGAGATATGAAGTGGGATACCGGCAGCATGCGACATGACATGCGTAAAATGGGCAAGCCGCTGGGTTTTTTCAATAAATTCATGCCGTGATTTTGAGGCTTGAGGCCTTGCGCCGGTTGACCAAGCGTGGGAAAGCGGCGCTTTTCCATTAATGTCTTTTCGGATGCGGATAATCGTATCCTGTTGCTCAAACGCGGGTTCGATACCGACATAGGCCCCGGTCTGTGGGGTTTTTGCGGCGGTCATATTGAGCTGGGAGAATCTCCCCTGCAATGCGCTGAGCGCGAGGTTCGCGAAGAACTGGGCGAGCATTGCCACTACCGGTTGATCCGCGAACTGGGGCCGGTATCTGATACCTGGTACGGTGGCCGGTTCGAGATCTGGCTGTTCCACTGGCGCTGGCAGGGCGGTGATATCCGCCTGAATCATGAGCATACCGAATATGCCTGGGTTTCGTCAGATCAGTATCGCGGCTATGCCGTGGTGGATGGTGTGGATGAGGATTTAGCCTGGCTGGAAGTCTGGCCCGTCATCGTGTTGAATCACGAAAAGCTGCCACCTCGCCTGAAATTGTGAAGCTGAACTTCAAACAGCAAGGCGACGGCGAGCCGCTGATTATATTACATGGCGTATTCGGCTCGTTGTCTAACTGGAATGCCATTGCCAGGCGTCTGGCAGAGCATTATCAGGTGTATACGCTGGATCTGCGCAACCACGGTCGTTCTCCCCATGCCGAGAGCATGACTTATCCGGAAATGGCGCAGGACATTGCAGGCTTCCTGGCGCAGCAGGGACTGGCATCCGCTCATGTCATCGGCCACAGCATGGGCGGCAAGGTAGCCATGGTTCTGGCGCTGACCCAGCCGCAAAAAGTACGCAAGCTGATGGTGCTGGATATTGCGCCAGTCAAATATCCCGACCGCTTCAGCACCTTGCTGACAGCGCTGAATCAATTGAGCCCAGGCGCGGTCAAAACGCGCGCCGATGCCGACAGCCAGCTTGCGAGGTTAATTCCTGCCCCCGAGGTGCGGACGTTTCTTTTGCAGAATCTGAGCAAAACCGCTGAAGGCTACCGCTGGCGCATCAACCTGCCGGTGATTACCCGCGCCATGCCGGAAATCAGCGATTTTCCGCAACTGGCGGGCCGCACGTTCACGGGCGAAACGCTCTTTGTGCGCGGCGGCGATTCCGATTATATTCAGGAAAAATTCTTGCCGGACATTCACCGGTATTTCCCGGCGGCACGGGTGGTGACGGTGGAGCGCGCCAGCCACTGGCTGCATCATGAGCAGCCGCAGCGTGTAACGCGATTGATCGAGGACTTTCTCCGTGGCGACAAATAACCAGCAGCCCAGTTTCATATTGACCGTCACCTGCCAGGCCATGGTCGGCGTGGTGGCGGCGATTACCGGCTTTCTGGCCGAGCGCCAGGGTTATATCGCGGAAATGGCGCAATACGATGACGAAGCCACCGGCCGCTTTTTCTGTCGCGTCGTATTCCGGCTGGACCCTGAAGTTTCTCCCGATATCGAAACCCTGAAAAAGGATTTTGTCGCCATTGCGGACAAATTCGACATGGGCTGGAGCGTTCGCGACGCCGGCGTGCCCACGCGCACCCTGATTCTGGTATCGAAGGCTGATCATTGTCTGGACGACCTGCTGTTCCGCAAGCGCAAGGGCGAGTTGTTCATGGAGGTGGTGGCGGTGGTGTCCAACCATCAGGATTTACGCGCCATGGTGGAACGCGAGGGCATACGCTTTGTGCATTTGCCGGTCACGCCCAAAACCAGGGCCCAGCAGGAAACCCGGCTGCTGGAAATCGTGGACGAGACTGCTGCCGAGCTGGTAGTGCTGGCGCGTTACATGCAGATATTATCGGAACCGACAACCACGGCTCTGGCCGGGCGGTGCATCAATATACACCACTCGTTTCTGCCCGGTTTCAAGGGTGCGAGGCCCTATCATCAGGCCTGGGAGCGGGGTGTCAAGCTGATCGGCGC